>DMMN01000242.1 GCA_003453835.1 Bacteroidota bacterium
CCTGATTCGTATGAGAAAGACCTAGGAAGCTGCTCTCCCTTCCGAATTTAACTACCCTGCAATCCGCTCCTTAACTCAAAGATTCTTTTCCCCTCCCCATTGTAGTCCTGGGATTACAGAAGAATCATCCTTTCGCCCATCGACTGTGACGGCGAGGTCCAGTACCATGGTACGGGGCAACAAGCCCTTTCGTTGAGGTACTGAAGGGGACCACTCTGTGCGAAAACTCCTGATCATCGACGATTCTCCCCTCGTACGCGACTACGTGGCGCAGATGATTTCAACGATTCCGGACATCAAGCTTGTCGGCGAAGCGGAGACGGTCTCCGAGTCCATCGCTGCCCTCAAGAAACTTGCTCCAGATATCATAATTCTTGACCTCCAACTGCCCGATGGAAACGGATTCGAAATCCTGAATTTGGCCAAGAAAATCCTCCCGCGAACCAAAGTGATCGTACTAACGAATTATCCTTTCCCTCAGCATAAGGCAAGAGCCCTTGCGGCAGGAGCGGAATATTTCTTCGATAAGTCGTTGGAGTTTGGAAAAGTCATAGGTGTATTGAAGCAATCAAACAATCATGACGTTTCATCGTGATGGTGCAGTCAATCGGGCTGGTGGAGCCCGGGGCGTACGACCCACTCCCAACAGAGATCGAATGAAGAACAGCGTACAGCTCGTCGTGTTTGCCCTGGATGACCAGAACTATGCGTTGCGTCTGGATGCTGTCGAACGCATTGTTTTGGCCGTCGACGTGACCCCAATGCCAAAAGCACCGGAGATCATTCTCGGCATGATCAATGTTCAGGGTGTAGTCATCCCTGTTGTCAATATCCGGCGTCGATTCCGGATTCCGGACCGAGAAACGTCACCTGCGGACAGGTTTATATTAGCCAAGACAATCCGAAGGGCTGTGGCACTCGTTGCAGATTCAGTTCTCAACGTTGTTGAAGTCTCTGAGGACGACATTATTGAACCCAACGACATCGTCCCTGGAACGTCGTACATCGATGGCATCGTGAAGTTGGACGAGGGAATCGTTCTGATTCACGATCTTGACAAATTCCTGTCTTTGGAGGAAGAAGCAATGCTTGACGGGACACTCTCCCAATCCCAGGGCCCGGGGCGATGATCGATCGAATCTCTCATAGCTCGATGCAACGACTCAGCGACTTCATAGCTTCACAGTTGGGACTGCACTATCCAAGGGAGCGCTGGAGCGATCTTGAGCAGGCGCTGCGATCCGCGGCGCCGGAGCTGGGATTGAACGATGAACCGAGGTTCGTCGATCGTTTGCTTGCACGACGCCTGACGCAAACCGAGACCGAGGTCCTGGCAAAGCACCTGACAGTTGGTGAAACGTATTTCTTCCGGGAGAAGGCGAGCCTGGACATTTTGGAAGGACAGATTCTTCCCCAGCTCATTCGCTCTCGGATGGAGGGCAATAAGCGTCTCAGGATCTGGAGCGCAGGCTGTTGCACGGGAGAGGAGCCTCATACAATCGCAATCCTCCTCACACGACTCATTCCCGATCTGCACGACTGGAATGTCACATTGATTGGTACGGACATTAATCAGCGTTTCCTTCAGATGGCGTCGGAAGGCATCTACAATAAATGGTCGCTTCGCGGAACACCGGCCTGCATTACTGAGCGTTATTTCAAGCCAACACGGGACGGGCGTTTTGAGCTCTCTCCGGACATACGAAAGATGGTGACATTTTCCTACCTCAATCTGGTGGACGATTGTTATCCGTCATTGCTGACAAACACGAATGCGATAGATATCATTCTTTGCCGCAATGTGTTGATGTACTTTACCGGAGAGCACGCACAGAAAGTCATTCGGAATCTTCACCATTGTCTCATTGATGGTGGATGGCTCCTGGTAAGCCCGAGTGAGACATCCCAGATTCTCTCCTCGCACTTGACCCCGGTCAGTTTTCCCGATGCTACGCTCTACAAGAAGGATACGAATAAGCCTCCCATCGCACAATCTCCCGGGCTTGTACCGGATCAGGAGATACGGAAATCGATCGGACGATTGTACGAACTTGCCTTATCCCGGGAACCACAAATTGCTCAAGAACAAACTACGGTGGATGCCTCCGTAGCGCCGGTGGAAGCACAGGAGTCCCGCATTGGTAATCAGGAGGAGTCAGAGTACACTGAGAGCACGATAGCGTTTGAGCAAGGTCGATATCCGGAAGCGGCGGAAAAGCTTCTGAGCTTGTTATCGCGCCTGCCGGATGACGCAAAATCCCTTGCCTTGCTGACACACGTTTATGCAAACCTAGGGAGACTCGCTGAGGCAAAGGAGTTGTGCGAGAGAGCGATAGCGAACGACAAGCTTCTCCCCCGATATCACTATCTCCTTGCAACTATTCTCATGGCACTAGGAGAGACCGATCGCGCGATGAAGTCGTTCAAGAGAGTACTCTATTTGGATCAGAATTTCATCCTTGCGCATTTTGCGCTGGGCAATCTCACCCGGCGGCAGCGCAGATTCAAAGAATCAAAGAGGCATTATAAGAATGCACTTTCGCTTCTTGGAAGCTGCAGGCCTGAAGAATCTCCTCCGGAGGCGGAGGGAATGACCGCCGCGAGGCTGAAGGAATTTATTCGATCGACCATCAACACGGAACAGGATGAATGAAACCGGACACAACACTCAAACGGGAAGAACATAAGGCGACCATCGACTGGAACGAAGTACACCGACGTATTGAAAACGTTCGGAAAGTTCTAGAGCGCGATTGGGCACCGCCACCCGAGAAAAAAAGGGAGATCCTGAGAACCAGGGCGAAAGCGCTTGCAAGGCAGGAGAAAGAGAAGGATATCCCTAGGGATCACATTGAAATCGTTCAGTTCCTCCTGGCAAACGAAACGTACGGCATTGAATCAATATTTGTGCAGGAGACTTATCCGTTGAGAGATCTCACACCGATTCCGGGCACACCCCCCTTTGTTCTCGGCATCATCAACGTTCGTGGGAGAATTGTCTCCATTCTTGACATTAGAAAATTCTTCGACTTGCCGGAGAAGGGGCTAACGGATCTCAACAAAGTGCTCATACTCAACGGACACAATATGGAATTCGGCCTGTTGGCGGATGCCGTGCTCGGTGTACGAAAAATCCGCGCGAACGAACTGCAGGCTTCCCTCCCGACACTTACAGGGATCAGAGAGCAATACTTGAAGGGTGTGACCAAAGAACGGTTTGTCATTCTGGATGCAGAGAAGCTGTTGGCTGACAAGAAGATTATTGTTCACGACAACATCCAAGGATGATATTCTCGCCACCGAACCTAAGGATATTGTCAAACGGTTTGGGTTGTCTACTTCATAACGGCATCTTTCAGAAATTTACAACCGGGAGAACAGATCATGACTATTGGGAAGAAAATGATTGGCGGATATACAATCGTTCTAATGTCCTTGATCGTTGTTGCAGGCGTCGGACTCTATTCCCTGCGAACGATCAGCAGCTCCTACGATGATTTCATCGATGTTTCGGAAAGGCTCGTGGCGGGCGCCGATGAACTGAGATACGAAGTGAGAAACCAGATCGCTCATTACCGTGCTTTCCTCCTATATCGTCAGAATCGAAAGGAGTATTGGAGCAAGCTTCAAGAGGATCATCAGCGGTTTGGCGAGATCATCCAGAGCATGAGAAGACTCGTAGTAACGCCAGAAGGTCTAAGTATCCTGAGTGGGATTGCAGATATGCAGGAGAAACACGAGCAGGCGCAGGAAATGGTTACGGGCCTTGCTGAGAAGGGGAAACAGACGGAAGCGCTGTCGCTTGGTGTGAAGGAAGTTCTTCCGTTGTCTGAAGCGTTGGTTGCAGAAGCAGATCGATTCCGAAAACGGGAGCTGCAGATAGAAGCTGATGGCCGGATAGAAGTGACCGGTGCGATAAACCGCTTATCCCTGATCATGATTGGCATCTCGCTTCTTGCAATCGGTTTCGGCGCAGCAAGCGGCATTTGGATTACGCGGTCAATCACACGACAAGTCAACGAGAGTGTCTCGCAGCTCTCATCGAGTGCAGCAGAGATTCTCGCAATGACCACACAAGTTGCAGCCGGGGCCTCCGAGACAGCGACAGCGGTGAGCGAGACAACGACGACAGTCGAGGAGGTCAAACAGACCGCACTGGTGTCGAGCCAGAAGGCNNAAAGCGGCACAAGTCTCACAAGTGGGAAAAAAGTCCGTCCAGGAATCGATTGAGGGGATGAACCGGATCCGCGAACAGATGGAGTCGATTGCCGAAAGTATCGTCAGGCTGAGCGAGCAGAGTCAGGCCATTGGAGAGATCATTGCAACCGTCAATGACCTGGCAGAGCAATCCAATCTCTTGGCAGTGAATGCTGCCATCGAGGCGGCGAAAGCCGGTGAACAGGGAAAGGGCTTTGCAGTTG
>DMMN01000314.1 GCA_003453835.1 Bacteroidota bacterium
GAACCGCTCGAGTGGACACGCATCCCCGAGAATCCCGTTCTTTCAACTGAACAACCGGATGTGCGCGACTTCGAGAGAATGACTCTGTATAAGAGCAACATCATTTGGGACAAGTCCGAATCGCTGGGTTTCCCCTTCGTCATGTTCTACAACGGCAAGATCAAGAACGGCTATGAAAGGATCGGGATGGCGGTATCCAAAGATATGGTCCGCTGGAGCCGCTACGGCACAAAACCCGTTGTCGCCAACGGCGAGGAAAATTCCCGCGGCATCAGTGGTGATCCCCAGATCGTCAAGATCGATGATGTCTGGGTCATGTTCTATTTCGGCGCCTTCTGGAAGCCAAAGGCCTTCGACACGTTTGCTTGTTCCTACGATTTAGTCCACTGGACGAAATGGGCCGGGCCGCACCTGATCGAACCTTCTGAACCGTGGGACAGCGATTATGCCCACAAGCCGTGGCTGATCAATCACAACGGCATCGTATACCATTTTTATTGCGCGGTGGGTAACCAGGGACGCGTAATCGCTCTGGCAACTTCAAAGGATATGCGGACAAACAAGCAGAACAGGAAATGAAAGCACAACAAACCGGATGCAGCCGACGGCAAATAGCCGCGCCTGATTCGCGAGGTGAGGCAGTTGTATTTTCCTTCAATTGTCTAACCACTTAAGAACAAACAACACAAAAGGAGGGTACCACTATGGAATGGTATTTAAGAGTTGTAAAAGACAATTACGCAAACTTCAAGGGACGAGCAAGACGGAAGGAATACTGGATGTTCGTTCTGTTTAATATTCTCTTTGCCACCGTTGCACTCATTATCGATTTTGTTCTTGGCACATACCTGCTGGTCTATGGGTTATATCTGCTGGCAGTGATTATTCCAGGCATTGCCGTTACCGTTAGAAGACTACACGATGTTGGAAAGAGTGGATGGTGGTATTTTATTGCCCTGATTCCATTTATTGGAGCTATCTGGCTGTTGGTGCTGCTGTGCACTGACGGAAATCCTGGCGAAAACAACTACGGATCATCGCCTAAGGCTGCTTAGAGCAACCTCCTAAACGGTCGCTCTCGGCGATCCATCAAAATGCGGCGGAGGCAGACAACGCGAAAGACGGCGGGCACGTTTGCAGGCAGTTTGCTTGTGTCCGCCGGAAGGAGTTTTTATCGTGGGTGGAGATCCTGCTCGTTGGGCGGCGCTACCTGCCAGAGCGAGAACTCTTCTCACCTTAGAGGTAAACATGTTTGTGCTTGTCCGTGCGGTCACTTACGCTACGCTCTTCATCGGCCTCGTGCTCATCTACGTACCGGACCGCCTTTTGTCTTGGTCGGGCATTGTCCGCCCTGCGGCGATTGAACTGCAACAGGTTGCCGGGATAGCTATCGGGGTCGCTGGTGCAGCAGTTGCCTTGTGGTGTATATTCACCTTCGCATCTATCGGAAGAGGCACTCCGGCACCCTTTGATCCGCCTCGCCGACTGGTGATTCAGGGTCCGTACGGTTTCGTGCGGAATCCCATGTACATTGGGGCAGGGCTCGCTCTCGCCGGCGCCGCGCTCTTCTACGAGTCGTTGCCTCTTCTGGGCTATACTATTCTCTTCTTCCTTGCAACTCACGCTTTCGTGGTGTGGTACGAAGAGCCCACTCTCCGGCGAACATTCGGGCAGGAGTACGAAGCATACTGCCGCCAGGTCAGGCGATGGTGGCCGAGCGTATGAACCCCACATGTTTCTGATGCCGCCTCACACTGAGATCGAGCCGACTCGCGACGCTCGCGGCTCATCACCGACGTTTGCCCTTAAGGAGCGATCATGGCATATACAGCTACTCTTCTTGTCTGCGGTGTGGTGTGGTTCCTGATCGCAGGCTTTGCCGGATCGTCACTTCCCGTCTTCGGCGAGATGTGGATTCAGCATCTCTTGTGCGCCCTCACTACGTCACTTTGCGTTGGCTTTCTCCTCAAGAAATCTATCGCCTGCTATGCCGGTTGGCGATGGTATGTGCTGCCCCTCTTAAGTCTTTTCCTTGGGACTTCTCTCTTTGGGCTACTCCTCCCGTCTTCTTGGCTGATAACTCAATGGATTACGGGAAATGGTGGCGTAGACCTGGAAGCTTTCTATACTATCCCTCTTTTCATGGTCTTGTTTTCACTGACATTGTATTTGCCGATATTCTATCCGGCAGCATTGTTAACCAATAGTGCGCTCAGAATGACCTTGAGATTGAAAGAAAAGAATGCCTGACCACTCTCATTTTGAAAATTCGTGGGGTGATAAGGTCAGAGCGGAATCCTATTCCAAGCTTGAATTCCCCAACACGTATTATTTAGCTTATCGGGATCTTCCAGATATCATCTCAAGACATGTGAAGGGGAGCAAAGCCGTTGATTTTGGCTGTGGAGCAGGACGCTCTACCCGGTTCTTGAAAGGATTAGGTTTTCAGGTGATCGGAATCGATGTTTCTGAGGACATGCTTAACAGGGCAAGAGAACTGGATGTACAAGGCGCTTATCGGTTGGTGAAGAACGCGAGCTACAGTCATCTCGGTGTGGGAAACTTCGATCTTGTGCAGTCGATTTTTACATTCGACAATATACCAGGATGGGAGAATCGTACACGGATTCTTTCCACACTGAGTGACTTGTTGAAACCAACAGGGAGAATGATTTGTCTGGATTCCACACCTGATTTGTACACCAACGAGTGGGCATCTTTTACGACAAAAGATTTTCCTGAAAACTCGAGTGCGAAGACGGGGGATACTGTACGCGATATTATGAATGATGTGGAGGACAGAAGGCCGATAGAAGATATATTCTGGACAGAAGAGGACTATTATACACTATTTGATATGGCAGGTCTGGAAGACGAAGCAACTTACAAACCGCTGGGTCGTAGCGATGAGCCTTTCAATTGGATCATGGAAACGAAGATCGCCCCATGGATGATCTTTGTACTAAAGAAGAAAGTCGCTGAGAAGATCTAGTTCGACGTAGAAACGGGGCTGTCCAGAATCTAGGGCAACTTGCTCTGCTTATCTTGAATGCCTTGTGGCAGGCGGGAATGCCGTTTCTTCCGGGTCGAAATTCAATACTGTCTCAATAAAAGTTGAATAACGGCTGTTGGTGAGCTGGCTCAGGGAGCACTTCATCGGTGCTTGTTTCTGCAAGTAGTTGGGTAATCGGTCTGTTTTGAACAATGTGACGCTGAAGAATTGTAAAACTGTGTAGAGGGAAAGGCTTGAGCCAAGTTCCTTCTTGAGAAGTGCGACGAGAACAAAGACTGAGACTTCAGTCCAGATTTGCTGCTATCTGTTAGGCGGCGCATCACCCTTCCCGCAATTCCTTGCAAGGCGAGCATATGAGTCAGAGGATCCTCAAGTACAGAACCGTTCTTTTCTATTCTTTCGCGTTTACGATTTCGTGGCTCTCCTGGTTTCTCATGTCACGTGTTTACCTTGGCGGCCAGCCCAATATGATCGTGTATGTCTTTTCGACGATCGGCGGACTTGGGCCGTTGATTTCGTTAGCTATTCTTGAAAGATTGTCGCAGAAGAGCATTACCCTCAAACAGGTGTTTTCTCAAATCAAGATTCGAGGGGCGAAGAAAGCGTGGTTCGTTCTCCCTATTCTCGCGCTGCCGGTCATCACGGTCTTGGGCGATATCGTGTACTTCGTCATGGGACGCGAAGAAGGATTCCGTCTCATCAAGTCAGGGCCCGACACACTTGGTATCTTGGTGATACCTGTGATGGTCGTGCATTTCACAGCGTCCCTTATTACGAGCCCGTTGTTCGAGGAGCCGGGTTGGCGGGGCTTTGCCCTTGCAGATTTGCAGAGGAAATATGGAAGAGAAGTTGGCAGCCTTGTCGTAGGCATTTTGTGGTGGGCGTGGCATCAACCAATGAACCTGACCTTCGGTCTACAGCCTACGGTCTACTCATTTGTCTCAATGGTGGCGCTCTCGTTCATGATTGACTCGCTATTCAACCTTTCCGACAAGAATCTCTTCACGGCAATGCTCGCCCATCAATCGTCGGGCACCGTGATTATGTTCCTTTATCAAGGGGACGAAAACCCAATCCAGTTAGGCCTGCTCATCGGCTTCGTGATTTTGCTCAGATTCCGAGAGAGATCACGCACGGCATCGCTCAGCCCCGCCTAGCCTTTCGTTCCGGCGGACGCGGCTAACGCCGCGAAGCAACTGGCCCGCTTCACCCGCGGTTGTTGCGGTTGGCAATGTTTCTGGACTATCATCGCTCCTCCACTGATCTCAACCATTAGGCGCCACGGAGTTTCTCACTGTATGAAGATCGTTACCGGAGCTTTTGGATACATTGGGAGATACATCACGCAATACCTTCTTGATCGAGGGGAAGAGGTGAGAACTATCACGACTCACCCCGACAAGCCGAACCCGTTTGGCCACTTGGTGAAGTCGTGCAAGTACGATTTTGAAAATCCCGAGATGTTAATTGGCCATCTTCGGGGAGCTGACACACTTTATAATACGTACTGGATTCGCTTTCCACGTGACCACCTCACGTTTGAATCTGCAGTACGTAACACTGAAGTGCTATTCTCTTGCGCTTCTGCAGCCGGCATTCGGAGAATCGTGCACATCAGTGTCACGACCGCATCCGTCGATTCACCCCTTCCTTACTACAGAGGGAAGGGAGAACAAGAAGCACTCCTGGCCAAATGTGGTTTGGATTACAGCATCGTTCGTCCGACGCTTGTCTTTGGCAAAGAGGATATCCTGGTCAACAATATTGCCTGGCTCATCCGCCACTTCCCCTTCTTTCCCCTCTTTGGAGACGGAAAATACAAAATTCAACCAGTCGATGTTCAGGATCTTGCTCGCATCGCTGTTGAAGCATCGCGCTTCCCAACGGGAACCATTACTGACGCAGTAGGACCTGAGTCGTTCACATTTGATCAGTTCGTGGCTCTCATTATTGAAGCACTCGGTTCGCGATGTAGACCTGTGAGAATTTCACCTACACTTGGGATTGGCTTCGGCAAGCTCATTGGCTTGGCTGTGGGCGACATTCTTCTAACAAGTGACGAGCTTCGTGGGCTCATGAGCAATCTTCTCATATCGGACCAAAACCCGAATGGGGTAGTCAGGTTCTCTGAATGGCTCAAAGAACACCGAGATCTTCTCGGCGCGACGTATTCTTCGGAGGTCCGTAGACATTTCCGGTGGCGCCGTGTCGACTAACATGTCGCTCAAACCTGGCTCCGCATTGAAGATTGCGGGGCAGGATCTCATTCCCACCACGATCTCCTATCGACTAACGAAAACAATTCTCATCATACCACCCTAGTACTCCCAAATCTCGATGTCTTCCAACGGCAACATTGGGAGTGGCTGACCGTTGTGCTTGAGCCGGAACCGAAGCATCTCCAGTATGTCGTTCTTCTCTCCTCGTTCCTCCAATCCAATTAATCGAGGCATCAGTGCTGAAAAGTCGATGAGCCCTTTCGACGGAAGCTCCACGATGCCTACTTCCATCCTCTTCTCGATCCCTGCTTTTTCCTTCGCGATCTCGATCGCTGCCTCGAGTCCGCCCAACACGTCCACTAAGCCACGCTGTTTTCCATCAGCACCTGACCACACTCGCCCCTGGGCAATTGAATCGATCCGATCGAAGGCCGACTTGCGACCCCACGCAACCTTCTCCACGAACTCCTTGTATAACGACTTGATGGAATTCTCGGCCGCGGATCGCTCTTCCGGAGTTAGCGCACGATCCGGCAACCCCACATTGATCAATGGAAGCGTAAAACCGAAGCCAAGGTCGGCGTGGGCACCCGCCTTCACGTGATCAGTCGTGAGGCCCAACTTTTCCTTCAGGCTCTTGTTGTACATCCATCCGCCGATCACGCCGATGGATCCGGTAATGGTTGTCGGTGCGGCAACGATCGTGTCGGCATACATCGAGAGCCAGTACCCGCCGGAAGCTGCAACATATCCTTGCGAGACGATGATCGGTTTCTTCCCCTTAGCTTTCCGAAGTGCGTCCGCAATGTAGTCGGACGCCATCGCATCGCCTCCCGGGGAGTCGACACGAAGAACGATCGCTTTGATGCTCTTGGTTTCAACGGCAGCCTCTACATCCTTCACAAGTCGGCGGGCTGTGATCCCCTCATCCATCGCACAGACGCCAAGGGCATAGATAACGGCGATCTTCGGAGGCTCTCCCCATCTGTTGTCGTACGGAAGCTGATACTTCGTCATTGCTCCCATCGACAGGAACGGTTTCTCCTTCCCGTCCAGATTCTTGATTGTCGTTTTGAGCGCTTCCCATCGACCCAGCGTGTCGACCAATCCAAGCTCCATCGCCTGCAGGGGGAGAATGATCACCTTCTCGTTCACCAATGTATCAAACTGCGCAGGCGACACGTTTCTTGCGGCGCAGATATCCGCTCGCGCCACTCGATAGTATTCATCCACAAGCTTTTGCCGTTGCTCGCGATCGGCCTCCGACATCTGTTCTCGTGCGAACCCCTCGTTTGCCGATTTGTACTTGAAGAATCTCCACTCGTCGTACCCGACGCCAAGTTTCTCGAGCGTGCCTTTGACGTACGTTCGTCCCATAAGATACCCTTCAAGGAGGAACATGCCCGTCGGATCCATGACGATCTTATCCGCAACGGAAGCAAAGTGATACAGATCTATTCCGCCGCGGTCGATGAACACGATGACGCGCTTACCGGATGATTTCAACTTCAGAAGTTTCTCGCGCAACTCCCATAGCTTCTCGCGATCCGCATTCATACCCGACGTGTTGATGGCGATTCCTGCAATGCGCGGGTCATCCTGAACGGCATCGATTACCTCGAGGAGATTCTTCAGCGTTCTCGTGTTGTCAAAGAATTGGAATCGCTGGTATCCGATGTTCCCGATCAGATTCAACTCCACGTAGTTCTTGTTTCTGTTTAGGTAAGAATCGAAGACGTTGCGATCGTACGCTCCAAATCGTGCCGCGTATGTGTTGAACCGATGCTGCCCGTCTTGATGGTAGTGTGATTGCGTGGAGAGGCCGATGTGACCGAGGCTCAGTTGGAGCCCGACAGTGAATGCCTTTGTGTCGAAGGTGCGTCCGGTGATTCGAATTCCCGGTAATGCTTCCACAACTGCCCCTGCACTCCATGTTCCGCGATTGACCGACTGCTGCGACCGGAGCGCATAATCGGCAAAGAGCGTGAGCCGTTCGTTTCCCATCGGGCGAACCGCAATATCCGCCACTGCTTCTTGATCACCCTTGCTGAGAGACGCTGTGCCGAACAGACCGAGCGAGAGGTGGGGAGTGGGCCGGAAGAGCGAGCCGATCGTAAGGAGGCTGGTTCGATCAAAATGAGCTTCATCGCCGCTCGACCAGCCATAGCCTATCCCAAGACTGAAGCTTCGATTGCCGCTTGCAGCAGAGATGCGAAAGTCGGTGACTGAACCGCGTGCGGTCTTCTGATGAATCATCCCGAAACCGTAACTCGGCATTGCGGCAAACAGACCCCACCTGTTGAAATTGTTCGCGGGTCCGGCAATGTCGGACCACACAAAGACCAGATCGGGATGGCGAAGGGGGGTCAACGAAGCCGGATTCTCGAACCCGTACAGGCCATACTTCAGAGCGCCTGGTGGAGCAAGCAGAAAGTCTTGATAAGAATGGTACGATGGGACGCTTGACTGCCCAAAGGAAAGCGAAAGAGCGAGGCAAAGTAGCGAGAGAGCGAGTGTCTTCATGGGTCCTCCATTGATTGGTGCCGGAACTTAGAATTTTTTCATGGCAAAATCACTTGCTTCCACGACCTTATTGTCGCCGTGCTTGCTCAGACCCGGTTTTTTTGGCATCTTAATGCCCGGCATGGTTCTTGCTATCTTCTCTATACATGATCGCCTATGAGGCATTTTACTCTCCGCGCACAAGTGTTCATGATCGTGGCAATGTTTGCAGTCGGGGCCTTCAGCGCCACGGTGTACATCGCCCGAACGACCAGCAGCGCGCGCGAGAGCATTGTACGACTGAACCGTGACCGGCTTTCTTCCCTTACGGAGGATCTCAGTCGCCGCTACGGCTCGGTGATAAACTTCATCGCGCCGGAGCAATTTAGCGACACGACGCTCTCACAACGAGACGATCTGATGACGCTTCTCCACAACATCACGCGGGATGAGCTCGCGAAAGCTCCCGATGCGGAAGCGGGGTTCTTTCATTCCCTCTGGAACCGGGAAGTAGGGTTCATCGGCCGGCCGTCCGGCCTTTCGGAGGACTCGACCGTCCACCCCGTATCGTATGCCCGGCTACTCAGCGCTCTACAACAAACGACCATCGAAGAGCAGCGCGAACAATGGAGTTACCATGAGTCCGAAGGCGGCAACTATCTGGTTATCACCAAGCCGGTGTTCGCACGAAACCGCCTCATTGGTGTTGCGTGGTCGTACGATAATCTGGACGACGAGCTTGCCGCCTCATGGACGCGAGACGTAACCCCTTTTCTCCAGGTTGTTTTGCTTTTGGGCATCGGGCTTGCAACGTTTTTCGTCATCGCGCTCAAGCGTGAAGTGAACAGCATCCAGGCCGGACTAGACCGAAGAACAACTTTGGAAAGACGCTTTTCACCGTTATCGTGGTGGAGTATATTGGAGGTGGAAAGCGGACAACCCACGGGTCCAAAATAGCGCCGGGCGATGGGTGCCAGAACCCACAAGGGGTCACACGCGTGGAGAGGAAGCTTGGGTTCTCTATGAAAACGTCAGGAATGGAAATCCACCGCCCGGCTGGAATTAAGTACTTTCTATGGAGTTGTGCTTATGGATAAGCATAGACAAATTCTGTACTTAGGTCTTGTCTTGATCAGTAGCTTGCTGACACAGACGGGCGTCGCGTGGTCTCAACCCTATTACTTTTACCCAAAGTCCGTTGACGAACGTGGAAACCTTTCAGTCTTCCGCCTCAATCTCAAAACGGGATTGTCTGACCTGTTCATAGATGATGTAATCCGGTCTCCTGAGGTCTCCTGGGACCACACTCAAACGTGGGTTTATGTTGATCCCGGATATGGGCGTCTGAGAGTATTTAGCAGCATCCAACCTTCAATCAAAGGTGAACTACCAGACAATGAAGTTGAACGGGTCATCGGAGTGCTGTTCGTGCCACAGAGGAATAGGTTCTACGTCACCTGGACGCCAGAAGTTGGAAGCGGAATCGTGGAGAGTGCCATCTTTGACGGCACAAATTTCACAAGACTTGACACATTGGTTTTGCCGATGGGTTTAGGTGGAACAATCTCGGAGGATGGGACGAAGATATATTACATTGAAGAAGATAGTATGACGGATACTGAGTATCTTTGCACTTTTTCGAGCATAACAAATAGTGTAATTGATAGAAAGAATTTTCTTGATATAGGACCCTCAACGGAAACCAAGGATGCACCTGACGGCAAAAAGGGGAGAATCTTAATTGGCTACAATCATCCGACGAAGGAACACAAGGACAACAATTACTTTCTTTACGATCCAGGAATGAATCATTCATTTCCCATAATTCCTTTTCCTTGGCGTTTCGAAGGACATCTTTCGGGCGATGCAAATGCCATAATTCTCGAGCAAGTTAACTGGGACACCACACGGCCCTCTGCGGAGTATCGATCTGGCAACGTCTACATATTTGAGGCTGAAACAGGGAAGTTGGTGCAGCGCCTCTCTCTGCCTTCCGGAGGGAAAGTGCTCGTCTTTGACAA
>DMMN01000039.1 GCA_003453835.1 Bacteroidota bacterium
CTTCAACCCGTCGACCACGATCCAGTATGCTCTACCTCACGACGTCCACGCCACCGTTCGTGTAGTGAACATGTTGGGCCAAGTGATCGTTACGTTGGTAGATGAGCAGCAGCAATCGGGGGTTCATTCGGTCCACTTTGACGGGTCACAGCTTGCAAGCGGGGTATATCTGATCCAGATCTTCGCAGGATCCGATTTCGGAATGCGGAAGATGCTTTTACTCAAATGAGGAGCTTACCGTGAGCCGATTACTTTGTCTTGTTAGTGGTTTGATTCTAGCGGCAAGCTCCGCCAATTCCCAAACCCAACTACTGGTGTCGCGAAATGCTCCTGTGACAGTTGTGTTGACAGGAGCCGCATCGCAGAGTATCAGTTCGAACGCCTCAAAGTTGACCGATGGCATCGCTGCGGCCTCGAATTTTTATGAATTACCGGCAGGAAATGAGGGTTCGCGCATTCTCATTACATTGAATGACCTTGTTGCCTTGAATCGTGTTGAGATCCGGACGTTTCTCCTCAGCGCGAAAGACTTTCGACTGAGAGGCTACGAACTGCGTACAAGCGTAGACAGCCTTCAGTGGACACTCGTGGCGTCCGACTCAAACGTAGATACCACACTCATCGATGTAGTCTTTGAACCTCTTGAATCACGCTTCTTCGAACTCACGGTAACGAGGATGGACACCGCGGGTATACCCGAAACGAGATACTCTACTGCACTTACGGAGATCTCTCTTTGGGCTTTGATTGACCGTCCGACCATTTCGTTCTCTCAGGTTACCACTTCGCTTCTGGGAGCCCAGTATCGAGATATCCATTGGTCATCCGTTCTCTGGGATACCGCGAAGTTTGTCAACATTTCGTACTGGAAGTCTGGTACAAACGACACTACGATCATTGCCAAAACCGAAAACGATGGCCAATTTTCTTGGTTGACTGAATTTGTGCCAGATGGCAGCTATGTCGTCCATGTTCAACCCGACACGGTCCCGTCGTTTTCATCCAACATCACGTTCTCACTTGCTAATTTCTCGCAGACCAGCTTGCGAGTCCACGAAGATGGCGTATCTCCGTATGGAGGCACCTGGCCTGTTACCTATGCAAGTCTCCTTCAAGATTCAGTTGAACTGGAATGGACTTACACGTGGCTCCTACCACATGACCACGAACAGGAATTCGCGTTTTCACCTGACAGCGGAGTTACCTGGAACATACTGGGACTCAGTGCGGATAGTTCGCGACGATCGATGAGATTTCCCACGAACGCTCTCCAACAAGGGGCCCGGGACGGGCTGTTCAGGCTGAACATCAAATACAACGGTGAAGTGATGAGGTCGATCACGACTACCATTGTCGTCCAGGTTCCCGGGTTGCCGCCGAATGCCAGTTATCTATGGGCCCGATCAATTGAAGGTGAGCCGCTATTAAGCACCGGATTATTGGCATACGGGAACGGAATTGGTCCCTCCACGATTCTTGGTGGATACTATTGGCTTGTTCGGGGAAATGGCGACAGCGTCACTCATTGGACACGGCAAAGCTTCTTATGGAGCGGTCTCGCTGCCGGCGATCTCGACAATAATGGAGTGACTGATATTATTACATTCAATCCTGAGGAAAACGGAATCAGCGTCGTCCCCGACACAAGCTCCCCTGATCAACCGACAGCGAGACGCGAGGTGAAAGGAAAAGACACCCATTTGGTGGATTTCAATAACGATGGATTCCTCGACATCATCAGCTTCGATGGTTACTGGATCAAGGCGGATGATCGTCATTTCAACAACCTTTTCACCTATTTCAACCAAAGCGGATGGAGCGATGCCCTTCCTGTCAACATCTCGGGGGACGACCGGCCCGAAATAGTCGCGGTGAGTGGAAATACCGTCTTCGCCTATAATCAAGTTGGGCAGTCTCTTCCCGGATTCCCGACAACGTTTGCCACCCTATTCAATACACAGAGGATAACGCCACTGGACGTCGATGAGGATGGATACTATGAGTTTCTCGTCGGTGGATTTAACTACTTGTACTGCCTTACCGGGGCCGGCACTGTCGTGACCGGTTTTCCTGTTCCCATCCCGGCACCAATCATGGGACAATCGGCGATCGGGGATATTGATGGCGACGGACATTTGGATATTGTGTATGTCACAGGTTATTCCTACGGATCTTCTATCTATCCGCCGCCAACTGTGCATTGTGTGGACAGACATGGTGTTTCTCTCCCCGGCTGGCCGGTTATCTTACCGGATCGATCACTACACCGGATCAACTACTTTGCAGACGGATATCTTCAAAGCGGAA
Organism: Bacteroidota bacterium; assembly: GCA_003453835.1. Classification (GTDB taxonomy): domain Bacteria; phylum Bacteroidota; class Ignavibacteria; order UBA10030; family UBA10030; genus UBA10030. The sequence continues at coordinate 2,308 of DMMN01000039.1, forward strand.
TTTCAAGAATCTATTTGAATGCCCCCGCAAATCCGCTTATCGGCTCGATTGACGGTGACGTTTCTTCGGAGATTCTTATTACCACGCAGGCGGGTGAACTGTTTGTGTTGAACGGGAATGGATCGATTCGCCCAGGTTATCCGGTCTTCGTAGGGACGCGTTCGCAGCAATCGGGAGTCCTCGGGGATTTCGACAACAACGGTTCATTGAATTACGTGATCCCCCTATACTTTGAGCGTCCGAACACATATGCTTTATTTAATATCGATTTCGGTCCCGGGACCTTTAATGCAAATGCACTCCCTTGGCCCATGGACATGCAGAACTCTCGAAAGACCAGAATCGCTCCACCAGCGATGCCGGTCGGCGTGGCCGAAGGAAATGAACCTGTCCCCGCCGCCTTCTCCCTTTCCCAAA
>DMMN01000062.1 GCA_003453835.1 Bacteroidota bacterium
ACGGTAACGGACGACATGATGTCGGTGATTCTGGGGCACTTCAAGAAGGAAAAGGACGTTGCTGAGCGACATCACAGAAAGCTTCAGGAATTCAGAACGTCCCGGAAGAAGGAACCTGTAGAGAAAGTCGAAAAGAAGGCGGTCGTCGTCGAGGAAGTCCCGCATGTTCCAACGGTTGTGGAGGAGCCCGTCGTCGAGCAGGCAGCGCAAGCTCCCGTCGAAGCCGGAATCCCATCCCCACCTCCTGTGGAGCGGCCGCTCCCCGAACCTGCACCAAAAGAAGTCCCCATCGTAGTGGCGCCTCCCGTTCCTCAAGAAGAGGTTGTGGCAAAGCGAAAAGTTGGACCCTCTGAAAGGAAAGTGAAACCGCTCTCACCTCTGGAGCAGGCTCTCGCCCGTCCTCGAAAAGGCCTCACCATCAAAGGGAGGATTGAAATCGCAGCCGGCGCGCCGGGAGCAGGTGTTGCCGGGGAGGAATCCGAGGAAGAAAAAAAGAAGAAAAAGAAGAAGAAGAAGAAAGTCCCGGAAGGAAAGAAACCTGGAATCCGCGCACCCGAAACGGAGGAGGAGGCCGAGTCGAAGTCCCGGAAGCGGAAAAAGGTACGGTTTGCGGAGGTTGATGTGCAAGAAGTCGAGAAGGCGATTCGGGAAACGCTGGCAGAGATGGAAGATGACTCGTTCAGCGCCCGGGCGGCAATCAAGAAGAGGAAGAAACGAGAGCGTGAGGAGGAGGAGCAACGGATCCAAGAGGAACTGGAGCGAGGGAGGACACGGATCCGAGCCACGGAGTTTGTCACGGTCGGCGAGCTGGCAAATCTGATGCGGGCTTCGGTTGCAGAAGTTATCCAGAAGTGCATGGGACTCGGTATCATGGTCTCGATCAATCAGAGACTGGACAAGGACACCATTACTCTGGTGGCTGACGAGTTCGGATTCCAGGTCGATTTTGAGTCGGAATTCACTGCGGATGTCCTTGCAGATCTCCCCGACGACCCTGCCGATCTGAAGTTTCGGCCGCCCGTTGTGACCATCATGGGGCACGTCGACCACGGCAAGACATCGCTGCTCGACTACATCCGGAACGCGAACGTGGTCGCAGGCGAGGCAGGAGGCATCACGCAGCACATCGGCGCATACGAAGTGACGTTGCCAGACGGGAAGCAGATCACCTTTCTCGATACGCCCGGTCACGAAGCGTTTACCGCAATGCGCGCACGAGGTGCGAAAGTCACGGACATCGTCGTCCTAGTGGTGGCCGCGGATGACAACGTCATGCCTCAAACGGTTGAAGCGATCAGCCACGCGCAGGCCGCGGGCGTGCCCATCGTGATTGCCATGAACAAGACGGACAAGGCGGACTCGAATCCGGATCGGATTCGTCAACAACTCTCGGAGAAGAGCATTCTCGTCGAAGAGTGGGGCGGCAAGTACCAGTCGGTTGAACTCTCCGCCCGCACGGGCAAGAACGTGGACCAACTTCTCGAGAAGATCTTGCTCGAGGCTGATGTTCTCGATCTCAAAGCAAATCCCGATCGCGAAGCAAGGGGCGCGGTCATCGAGGCCGAGCTTGACAAAGGAAAGGGGATCGTTGCCACTGCTCTCGTTCAAAAAGGCTCACTGAAGATCGGAGATTCGTTCATCTGCGGTATCTGGAGTGGACGTGTTCGGGCGATGTTTGATGAGCGCGGTCGGCGCGTTGAAGTTGCCAAGCCCTCGCAGCCGGTTCAATTGATCGGCTTCGACGGAATCCCGCAGGCCGGCGACGAGTTTGTTGCGCTGCCGAGTGAGCGTGAGGCGCGTGAGATCAGCATGACGCGTCAGCAACTCAAACGTGAGCAGGACTTCCGCCAGCGCCGTATGATCACCCTCGATGATATTTCAAAACAGATCAAAGAAGGGCAGGTCAAGGATCTCCCCATCATCGTCAAGGGTGATGTGGACGGATCCGTCGAAGCGCTGTCGGACTCGCTCATGAAGCTCTCAACCGGCGAGGTGAAGGTGGTTGTCATTCACAAGGGCGTCGGCGGCATCTCGGAGTCGGACGTCCTGCTGGCCGCCGCATCTGCGGCCGTCATCATCGGATTCCACGTCCGTCCCAATCTCAATGCCCGGCGCCTTGCAGAATCGGAGGAAGTCGACATCCGACTCTACAACATCATCTATGATGCGATTAGCGAAGTCAAGAGCGCGCTCGAAGGGATGCTTGCGCCCTCACGCTCCGAGCAAATCCTCGCGACAGTTGACATCCGAGAGACATTCAAGATTTCGAAGGTCGGGACTGTGGCCGGATGTTACGTGCAAGACGGAAAGCTCACGCGAAGCAACAAGGTTCGATTGGTGCGTGATGGTGTCATCGCGTTCGACGGAAGCATCTCCTCCCTGAAGCGGTTCAAAGAAGATGTTCGCGAGGTCGAACAAGGATTTGAATGCGGCATCATGTTGGACGGTTTCAATGACCTCAAGGTCGGAGACACCCTCGAGGCGTACACGGTCGTAGAAACAAAACGGAAATTGGCTTAGGACGAAATCCATGTCGGTGAGGACGGAAAAGGTGGCTTCGCTGGTGAAGGAGCTGGTCAGCGAGATCTTCCAGGGGAACTTCAGCATGCAAGAGTACGGCCTGATGACCGTGACGGAAGTACGCATGAGCCCCGATCTGAAAATCGCCAAGGTATTTGTCAGCATCTTTGGCGACGCAGAACGGAAACGGAAGACGCTTGCGCAGCTCGAAGTGCAGAAGAGCTTCATCCGGTCGGAGCTTGGGCACAATCTGAGCCTGAAATTCACTCCGGCGATCTCCTTCTACCTGGATGAGTCGTTGGACAATGCAATGAGGATCGAAGACATCCTCAATAAGATCCATAAGGAATCAAAGGACGGCACGGAACCGCCGGAAGCATGAGCTTACCACAAACGAAGAACTACGACTTTGACGGCGAGGGCGAAATGCTGTTGATCGACAAGCCGTTGGATTGGACGTCGTTTCAGGTCGTGAAGGAGGTGCGAAATCTCTTCGGCATCCGAAAGGTGGGGCACGCTGGAACGCTCGATCCGAGGGCAACCGGCTTGCTAATCCTCTGCACGGGGAAACAGACGAAGTCCTTCGATCAGATGTCGGCGATGGAGAAGGAATACACCGGAACGTTCGAGCTTGGAATTCGAACGCCCAGCTTCGATCTGGAAACCGGGGTGACGGAGCGGGCAGAGTGTTCGACGGTGACGTCGGAGCAGATCAGGCATGTCGCGATGGGATTTGTTGGGGCGCAGCTTCAGACCCCGCCGATGTACTCGGCCGTGAAGTATCATGGAAAGCCGCTCTACAAATACGCTCGCAAGGGGAGAACCGTGGAACGGGCGCCAAAGGAGATCGATATCTCCGAGCTAGACATCGTCTCGTTTGACACGCCGGTTGTTCGATTTCGCGTCGTCTGTTCGAAGGGAACCTATATTCGTTCGTTGATTCATGATATCGGTGAGCGCTTGGGATGCGGTGCAACATTGACGTCGCTCCGCCGCACCCGAATCGGAGAGCACCGGATCGAAGACGCCATGACGATTGAGGAGCTCGAAGCTCTTCGAGATGAGTTGAGAGACCGGAAGCACGCGCTCGATGAGAATTGCGTACCAGCTTAGTGACATTGAGTTTGACAAGAACTCGGTCGTGACCGTCGGGTCATTTGACGGGGTCCATCTTGCCCACGCGGAATTGTTGAGCGAGGTCGTACAACGAGCTCGCGGTCGAAAGGCAAGAAGTGTCGTCGTCACGTTTGAACCCCACCCAAAAGAAGTGCTCGGTGGGAAGGCGATGACCGTGTTGACCACCATCGAGGAGAAGCAACGTCTTTGTGAGCAGTTCGGTATTGATCTGTTCTTTGCCATCCGCTTCACGTATGAGTTCTCGCGTCAGCCATTTCGGGAGTTCTATCTTCGATATGTCATTGAGGGCATCGGCGTCGCCGAAGTCGTTGAGGGGTACGACCACCACTTTGGACGCGATCGGGAGGGCGGCGTCGAGGATCTGTTGCACCTCGGCAAGGAATTCGGGTTCTCCGTCGTTGCGATGAAGCCGGTCTACGACGATGAGGAAGTCGTCAGCAGCTCGAAAATTCGCCAACACTTGATCGACGGCAGAGTCGATCGTGCCCATCGTTTGCTTGGCCGGCCGTATTCACTTGACGGGACTGTCGTTCGGGGTGATGGACGCGGGAAACTCCTGGGGTATCCAACGGCCAATCTCCGGATGTCATCGATGAAGAAGATCATCCCCGGAAACGGAATTTACGTCGCCCGTGCGGCCACACGGGATTTTGAAAAGTACGGCATGGTCAGCGTCGGGGTCAGACCAACCTTTGAAACGGATGGGGAACGGATCGTAGAAGTACATATCCTTGATTTTGACGGCGATCTCTATGGGCGTCCGCTTGAGATTCACTTCATGAAGCGATTGCGGGATGAGCTGAAGTTCTCTTCTGCAGAGGATCTCGTTCGTCAGATGGACCTTGATAAGCAAGAAAGCCTCCACTTCATCGGCACGTTTGGAGACGGAGTGACGCAATCGAATAACCGAACGTAACTCTCTTATTCATAACACATTCTGTAAGGAGCAGCAATGCCGTTAACAAAACAACAAAAGGTGGATCTCATTCAGAAGTACGGGAAGAGCGCGAACGACACGGGCACCGCGGAGGTGCAGATCGCGATTCTGACCGCACACATCAACAGCCTCACTCCGCACCTCGATCAGCACAAGAAGGACCATCACGGCCGACTCGGACTGCTGAAGTTGGTCGGGAAGCGGAGACGCTTGCTGGATTATCTGATGTCCAAAGATATCAATCGATATCGCAAGCTCATTCAAGAGCTTGAAATTCGCAAGTAAGAAGTTCTAACAAGAAAGAGTACAGAGCATATGGTGTTCACAAAAGAAGTTGACCTCGGCGGTAAGGCTTTTTCATTTGAGACGGGCCGGTTTGCTAAACAGGCAGACGGTGCGATCATGGTTCGCTACGCCGACACGATGGTGTTGGCCTCGGTCGTCAGCGCCCGGGAAGCGAAGGAAGGACAGGATTACTTCCCGCTGCAGGTTGAATATCGGGAGAAGACGGCGGCTGCGGGAAAAATTCCCGGCGGCTTCTTCAAACGTGAAGGACGACCGACGGAGAAGGAGATCCTCTCATCTCGATTAATCGATCGACCGATCCGCCCCATGTTTCCCAAAGACTATTTCAATGAGACTCAGGTCCTCGTTACCGTCTACTCATCGGACATGCAGCACGACGGCGATATTCTAGGGGCGTGTGCCGCATCTGCGGCGTTGATGGTCTCCGATATTCCGTTCGATGGCCCCATCGCCGAAGTGCGCGTTGGACGCGTGCAGGGAAAATTCATCATCAACCCGACGTTCGATGAGCTGGAGAAAAGCGACCTCGATGTAACGGTCGCCGGAACGGCGGATTCCATCGTGATGGTGGAGGGAGAGTCCAAAGAAATCTCTGAAGCCGATATGCTGGCCGCTTTGAAGTTTGGCAACGAGTATATTCGAATCCTTTGCCATGCACAGGTCGAATTGGCGGAGATGATCAAGAGGCCGAAGCGACCGATCCTACTGCCGGAAAGCCCTGCGGGACTGGTCGATGCCGTGCAGGAACTCGCCGGTCTGAAACTCAAGGACCTGAGCCGAACCGTGCTGTCGAAAGAAGAGCGGTCGGAAGCTACCGGCAAAGTCTACCAGGAAGTAAACCAAGCGCTCGCAGAGAAATATCCCGACCAGGAGGAATGGATCAACCACGTTCTTCACGATCTCGAGAAGGAGGCCATGCGGTCGACTATTCTTGACGACGGAAAGCGCCTCGACGGTCGAGGCCTGGCGGATATTCGCCCGATCACATGCGACGTCGGCCTGCTTCCTCGCACGCACGGATCAGCGTTATTTACACGCGGTGAGACGCAAAGCTTGACCTCGGCAACCCTCGGGACGAAGCTCGATGAACAGATCCTCGACGGATTATTGCCCGAGACGACGAAGCGGTTCATGCTTCACTACAATTTTCCTCCATTCAGCGTTGGTGAAGTCGGTCGAGTTGGAGCGGTGGGACGTCGTGAGATTGGCCACGGAAATTTGGCCGAGCGTGCTCTGAAAAACCTTATTCCCACCGAAACGGATTTCCCCTATACTGTACGCGTCGTATCGGACATTCTGGAATCGAACGGGTCCTCGTCGATGGCGACCGTCTGTGCCGGATCGCTCGCTCTCTTCGACGCCGGTGTTCCGCTGAGGCGCCCCATCGCCGGCATCGCGATGGGACTCGTAAAAGAAAATGAGAAAGTCGCGATCCTGAGCGACATCCTCGGAAACGAAGATCACCTTGGCGATATGGACTTCAAAGTCGCCGGCACGCGGGAGGGCATCACTGCCTTCCAAATGGACATCAAGATCAAAGGCATCACGATCGAGATCATGGAGAAGGCGCTGCAGCAGGCGAAGGAAGGCCG
>DMMN01000184.1 GCA_003453835.1 Bacteroidota bacterium
GAAGTCAAAGCGAAGTCGTTCCCGCTTGCTCGATCATCCGGCCATGAGGATCAGAATAAGAAAGCCCCAACCCGAAAGTAGAGGCTTCGTCTGTTAGCAGGCGTTGAAGAAGGCCGGCAAGAGNNCGCTTCGACTGCGCTCAGCGTGACGATGGTTTGGTGTTTCAGCAACGTGGGAGAGGCCGAGTGCAACTCACTGCAATTTGTCAGTGTATGTCCAGGCCCTGAGTCTTCCCTCTCCGTCCAGCTCCGCCTTCACTACGCCATAGCCGTGTGTTGAAATCGCCATCAGCTCAATCTTGTTTCCGTCGATCACACGCGCGGAGTACGTGGCATTGGCGTTTGTTCTCATCCTCAACGGAATCTCGAATCCGGTGTAAGATCCCTCACCGCCGCCCATCGACTTCGGGCGAATCCGATATTGAAACGACATCGCCGCGAGGTTGTTCAGATCGTTGATGATCCCATCGCGGTTCTGTCCCGGAGAGACCTCCGGCGCTTTCCGTCCTTCCGCAAAGTTTCCCGTGTACTCCCAATTGGCGAGGACGCCGAATTGATTGACCGTGGCACTCACCGTCCCGTTTCCCACTTCGGAAGTGGCCGTGAACCGGACAAGATTCGAATCTTTCACTTCTGCCGCGTAGGAAGCATTTCGGTTCGTCTTCAAACGGGCGGGGAGACTAAATCCGATATACGAGCCGTGACCACCGCCCATCGATCTGGGCCGGATTCGGTACTGATACACTTGTGCAGAGAGGTTGTTGAGATCGTTGATGATTGCGTCGCGGTTTGCCTCCATCATCCCCTTCTCTTTTTGAACACCTTCCTTCATCTCCACAACCAGGACGAAGGCCACTGTGGCGCCAATGTTTTCTTCTTCATGAGCAATCGGCTCTCTCCAAAGAGCCTCCCCGGACTTTCTCTCGGTTTCGACGAACCTCCCATCCGGCAGTTGTGAGCGTAACTTACATGAAGTCATGAAATAGGCGATGCTGACTGGATGGGAATGCGTCCCGAGTTTTTCTCCGGGCTTCAGCCGAGCTTCGAAGACACGCACCTTCTCATTGTCGATGAGAACCTTGATCTTCTCCCCACCGACTTTGGCGACATCCTGAGCCACCAAAGGTGTGGCCACTGGAAACAGCAACAAGCAAAGAAACAGACCTCTCCATTTGTTCATGGCATCCTCCTCATTTGTGTCGTGTGTGGCGTGTAGTGTTCAACCTGATTCCTTCTGCCATCCGTTTCGGAGGCTGGCGGCCCGAAAGTGGCGAGGGATAGGACGCCGCCAGTTTACCAAAGTCCGCTGCCAATAACAAGAACGAGGAAACCTCAAGCATTGCTTGATTTTCCTGCTCCCATTGAGTATTATCACGCACACCTACCACACTCCCAAACAGCCCGAATCCATCGTGACCATTGAAAATCCGACGCTGATCCCCGATCTTCAACTTGAGAAAATCCGGCAACTCTTCCCGCACACCTCAAAAGGGATCATTTATCTGAATCACGCAGCAACGAGCCCGATGTCGACTCGCGTGCTGGATGCGATGACAGGCCATTTGCAAGACCGGTCGTCGGGAAAGATCGAGACGTGGTTTTCCGATCTCCCTCAGATCGAGAAGACGAAGATCCTGGTTCAGCAGCTCGTCCATGCCGAGTCGCATGAGCGTATCGCCCTCACCGGCAACACATCGGACGCACTGAACATCGTTGTCTCGGGTCTCGATTGGAAAGCCGGCGATCGGATTCTGTTGAATGATCTCGAATTTCCGGCGAACGTCTATCCCTACATCCCCCTCAAACGCCTTGGCGTCGAGATCGACGTCATCAAGAGCCGCAACGGTTGCTTCACCGTCGAACAGATCGAAGTGGGATTGACTTCCAGGACCCGCGTCGTTGCTCTCAGCGCGGTGCAGTTTCTTTCCGGCTATCGGGCCGACATGGCATCCATCGGTCGGCTCTGCCGGGAACGGGGCATACACTTCATCGTTGACGGGATCCAGGCAGTCGGGGCCATCGACATCGATGTCCGGAACATGAAGATCGACGCGATGGCTGCCGGGGCGCAGAAGTGGCAGATGGGTCCGCAGGGTACCGGATTCCTGTACATCACAGACGAACTTCAGAATCGAGTTCAACAGAAATATGTCGGATGGCTTGGCGTCGAGACGCCATGGAACTTCTTCGACTACGACCAACCATTGGCAAAATCAGCGCGGAGATATGAAGGAGGGACGGTGAACATTCCCGGCATGTGGGGAATGCATGCCGCCCTCGGCACGCTGCTCGAGGTCGGCATAGAGACCATTCAGGACCACATTCTTGCGCTCACCCAGATCCTGACGGACGAGCTTCAAAAGATAGAGGGCGTCAGTCTCTACTCTCCTCTCTTGCCGTCAGAACGAGCGGGCATCGTCACGATCAACCTTCCAAAGAATTCGAATCCGCAATCGACATTTGAGTCGATCTCGCGTAAGAACATCCAAATATCCCTTCGCGAAGGGAAGCTGCGGTACTCTCCGCATCTCTACAACACAAGAGACGAGATGCTGGCCGTTGTCGAGGCAACCAAAGACGCATTGAAGAAGTCGTGTGTCCCTTCAATCGACCGATCATGACTCATCATCGTGTCGCCCCCGTTCTCCTGCTGACTTGCCTTTCGAGGTTTGTCGTCGCACTGGTTTGTGTGCTCTCTCTGGTTTCATCAACGTCTCTCTCGCAAACGCGCATCACACTCCGCCTCACCGATTGGGCGGACCTCGACGAGATACCTCTCGATCAACAAGCTCTGGCAGAGTTCAAGAGACTGCATCCTCACATCGATGTCCTGTATGAGCCCAATCCGGGTCGCCAGTACGAGGAGAAAATTCTGACGGCGCTTGCAGCCGATGAACCGCCCGACGTCTTTCTTCTCGATTCCAAACTCATTCCGACGTTCACGAACAAGAAGATCCTGATCGATCTTAATCTGTATGTTCAGGAATTGGGGATCGATACAACTCTGTGGTTTCCAAACGTCTTGAACATCGCCCGTAAGGGGGATGCGCTGTATGCATTTCCGAAGGGTTTCACCCCGCTGATGATTTTCTACAACAAAGACCTTTTTCGCGCGTCCCACCTTCCATTTCCAACTTCGGAGTGGACGTGGGAGGAGTATCTGTCAATCGCCGGCAAACTGACGAAGGATTTCGACGGGAACGGTGAAACGGATCAGTTCGGAACAGCTTTTTCGAACTACTATTACTTCTGGATTGTCTGGGTGTGGAGTACGGGAAGCGACGTGGTCGATCCCAACGGAAGGACGGCCGTCGGATATTTAAACTCCGAGCGAACGGAGTCCGCCCTCCAATTTCTGATCGATCTTCAGCGAACCCACAAGGTCGCCCCCAACACGGGCACGTGGGTTCAATCGGAGAAAACCGGCATCAATACACAACTCTTTCTGAACGGCAAGATCGCGATGATGATGGACGGCCACTGGCGCCTTCCACGATACTTGAATCTCGTCGAGGAGGGGAAGCTCGAGATTGGTATCGCACCGATTCCGCGTCACCGTAACGGCCGGAAGGCCAACGTCATGTACGAATCCGGCTGGTGCGTGCCCGTCAGCTCGAAGCATCCCCGGGAAGCGGCGATGCTTGCGGCGTTCATGGCAGGCGAGACGGCAAACAGGATTCGTGCGACTCGACGGCTGGAAATACCCTCCGTCATCAGCGTTGCACGGGAAGTCGTTGCCGGCGACCGGCTCGGACTCGAGAAAGCATTTGTCGATGAAATTGCCGCATGCCGCCAACCGTGGGGCTCCATCATCGAGCGGTTCAGCGAGATCGAATGGACGCTCCAGGATGCCGTCGACGAAGTGATGGTCAACGGCAAGCCGATGCACGAAACGATGACGCGCTACGCGGCGAAGGTCGATGCCGAACTGGAGAAAATCCGGGCGCAGGAGAAGACGGAGTTCAAACCCATCAGGCAGCATCTGGAAATTGTCGAGTTTCTCGGCGGCGTGTCCCTCCTGTTGCTCTCCGGATGCGCGTTGCTCTACCTGCGTGCGAAAGGGACCCAGCGCAGGGCGACAGGAACCGCCATCGGCTTCCTCGCCCCCTCCCTTCTTCATTTGGCGGTTTTTGTTTTCACGCCGATCGTTTTCTCCGCCTATTTGAGCGTGCACCGCTGGGACATCGTCGTCGCGGACAAGCCGTTCATCGGGATTGAGAATTTTCGAGAGATCCTCAAAGACGAGGGCTTCTGGAATGCGCTGCAAAACACCTTCATCTACTCCTTCAACGTCCCGCTCGCCATGGCCATTTCTCTTGCTGTGGCGTTACTGATGAATCGGCGTCTAAGAGGCATCGCTCTCCTTCGAGCGCTCTATTTTCTGCCGAGCGTCACTTCGTTCGTGGCCATTGCGCTGGTCTGGATGTGGATCTACCATCCAACGTTTGGGGCCGCCAATGCGCTCCTCGCCGTTGTCGGGATCGCCCCACTCCAATGGTTGAACTCCAGCGCAACAGCGATGATCTCAGTGATCATCTTTTCGATGTGGCTCAGCATCGGATATCAAATGGTCATCTTCCTCGCCGGACTGCAGGGAATTCCGGAAGAACTCTATGACGCTGCCCGCATCGACGGTGCGAATGGATGGCAGCGGTTCCGGCGTGTGACCCTTCCCCTCTTGAAGCCGACGACGTTTTTCATTCTGGTGACGTCGTTTATCAGCTCGTTTCAGGTTTTCACTTCGATCTACGTGATGACCGCCGGCGGACCCGTGCGAAGCACCGACGTGATCGTGTATCATATCTACCAGTCGGCGTGGGAGCAGTTGCGGATGGGCTACGCGTCCGCGCTCTCGTGGATTTTGTTTTTGTTGATCATGGCAGCAACGTGGATTCAGTTCAGAATGATGGGAAGGAACGTCGAATACTCTTGATGTTGTGCTCATCGTAACTACGCTCTTCAAGAAAGGAGATATCTATGGCCACAAAGATCAGACGAATCTCGATCAACACCGGCGGCGGGGATGCTCCGGGACTCAACGCTGTCATTCGTGCCGTGACGATTGCGGCTCTGAATCGGGGCTGGGAATGCATCGGGATACGCG
>DMMN01000228.1:0-154 GCA_003453835.1 Bacteroidota bacterium
GGGGAACCGTCCTTGTTCGCTTGATTTGTCTGTAGTGAAGATAGAAGTTCTCGTCCACGACACCGTCGAAATCGTTGTCGAAGCCGTCGTAGGCATTGGGATTCACGGATTCATTCCCCTGAATGTCCCTGAGGATATTCCCTTCAGCAACTCT
>DMMN01000228.1:202-14513 GCA_003453835.1 Bacteroidota bacterium
GCTGAGGCCGCAAGCGCAACGGAATCGGCATCTCCGTCGTTGTCGATCCCATCGTACGGATTCCCCGGACTTTCGAGGAACGCGTACCCAACCATTCCTACCGATCCCTTCCACAACGGATTCCGGCTGTTGTTGCGAGCATAGTCGCCGGTGTATGTGATGTTGGTCCGAACATCATAGAACGACCAGTCGTCGTCGTACTCCTGCGGAGCTCCATCCGTTCCCGTCACACCCACATAAGTGCCAACGAGCATGCCGAAGACGACTCTGTCGTAGTTCACCTTCCCTGTGTTCGTAATCTCGTAGAGCCAAAAGATGTTGTCCTTTGCGAGGAACTGCGCCCACTGCAGGCCGCGCACTCGAATCTCAAGACCGAGCCCGTTCCAGACCGGCTTTGACGGGTCAGGCTTGAAGGCAATCCGTGCAGGATTGTTGTCAGAAGCGTTGAAGCGTTCATCATTATTGTCATCCATTACGAAATAGCTTTCCTGGTCTGCGCTGACGCGCTTGCCGAAGTAGCCATTCCACGAATTCCGCCAGCCGGGATCGGTTGGGTCGCCCAATTTGTCTGGCCAGAACGGAGGCCACGAATTCCTGTCAGTGCTCATCGCGACCTTCTGTTGATTGGCGTTGATGTAGCCCCCTAGAGGCTCGAAGGTCCACGATTTCCCGGTTCGCGAGTCTTCATCGCGCAACTCCGTTGGGCGCTCAACCGGAACCGTGACGACCGAATGAAACAAGCCGGAACCCCATTTCACCTCTGCACCCACCATCGGACTAACGTCGCCAAGATAGCCGTTGTTGTCATGCTTCCAGGAACCGCGTGGGCCGCCGGCCGGCGGTTGACCGATCACTCCCCAGTTCCCAAAGACGGACCGCACCTGGTTTCCGTTGTGAACGGCAGACCGTCTGAACTCTCGACCGCTTTGACAGAGCAACGTTGTGCCGTCAAAAACGGCCAACAAGCACGCGAGAGCAAGCAAGAATGATGGACGTGATCTCATTTAGAATTCCAGCGTAAGGCCGAACTCCATGCGCCGAGGTTCCGAATAGAACGTTGGAATCCGGAAATACTCTTCGATGGAATTGACAAGCTGTGCCGGGTTGATGCGCCGTGTTCGATCCTCATCCGTGGTGAATCCCGCGCGCCCCGTGTCGTCAAACACGCCCACTTCATTTCTCGTGTCGAGAAGATTGAACACTCTGACGAACACGACAAATCTCATCGGATCCCATTTCAGTTCGTAGTGTGCGCGTCCATCGATTGTAAAGAACTGGGGTTTGGTTTGACTGTTCGTCAGCAGCGCGGTGACATCCTCTGAACGACGGGGAGTGTATGGCGTGCCGCTGCCGTATTGGCTGATGAAACTTACTCCCCACTCAGCGGCAGTGTAGGAAACGGTGGTGTTCAACGTGTGTCGCTGATCCCAGCCAAGTGGGACGAGCTGCACTTCGGGCAATGCCCCGCCTGCGACGGCATTGCGCGCTTCACGAGGATCCGAAGCGCTCCCGTGAGCTACTTGATACGTGTAGTCGAGCGTCGCCGCAATACCTCCGGCAAAGCGTTTATTGAAAGAGAACACCAAACCTTTCACAAAGCCGAAATCGCTGTTGACGTACTTGCTGTATGTTGCCGATCCACCGAAGACGACGATCTCGTCTCCGCGCGTGCCGGCAAGATTTCTGATGTCGCGGATATACGCCGTAAGGTCGACCGCCATATCTTCCGCAAGTTGCTGCTGAACGCCAAGCTCCGCGTTGACGGTCTGCTCGGGCTGCAAGTCGGTGTTCCCCACTACCCCCTGATTGCCAGTGCCGAAGCCGATCTTGAAATCAGGATTCTCGTAGAGTCGTTCGAAGCGTGGGATTTGGAAGAAATGACCGTACGAGAAGTGCACCACACCCCGATCCGTAATTGGAAACGCGGCGCCGAAGCGGGGACTGATCTGAAACTTGTTCGTTGCCTTCCTGTACCAATACGCCCGACGATCATCCACCGTCTTTGTGCGCTCGCCCGGATCCTGGAAGCCGTTTCCGTTTGCGTCATCGAATCTGTTGCCGGGCTTGATCGGATTGTAGATGCTCGGATCACTTTCATCATTGAGGATCACACCGTCCGGTTGAAAGTAGTCGAATCGGGCGCCGATGTTGATGATAAGATCGTCAAACTCCATCTTGTCCTGGATGTAGCCGGAGAGTTCAACCGGCGTGTGCTCGTAGAGGTCGTGGAAATTCGAAGAAAGCTCCGGAATCTTTGTGGTGATGAAAGGGCTGTCTGTCGCGAGATTGATGTCCGATTGCCGATCGATCGGCTGGAGCGTCATGGATTCGAAGAAGATCTTATGCCGTCGATACTCGACTCCCAGCTTCATAAGATTTGAAGAATTGACCTGGCTCGAAAGGTCAACCTTGATCAACATGGTATTTGTCGAACGATGAAATCTCGAGTGATCCGTCCCACCCGTTCCGGCGCTGAACTGGTCGATCGGGAGGCCGACTTTCGGATGAACATATCGCGGATCCGACGCGTCCTCGTACGTATAGTACTTCAGATCTTTGTCGAACATCGAGGCTCCGATCGTATAGAAGGTCTTGTCATTCAGCGTATGGGTGAATTGCAGGATCTGTGTGGCGCTTGTCGAGTGGTTCTTTCCCGTCCCATCAGGATTGTAGAAATAATATCTGTTGTAATTCTTCGACACGCTTCTATCATAGATCAGATTGTAGGAGAGCTTCATCAGCGAGGTGATTCGCCATGTGAGTTTCCCCTGCCCGTATTTTCGTTCGCTCCAATTCATCGGAACCACACTGCTGTCTCCCCGACCGTCCGGATCTCTGGAGAGGTGAAACACGCCCGCACTATCGGTGTAGGCGATGTTATGGGGATTGAATCTCCGAAAGCCGTTGAGCCAGCCATCGAAGTAACNNGAGCTTCTCCGAGAATCGGTCCGCTGAGACTGGCTTCAATGTTACGGATCGCCGTCAGGCTGACTTCATCGATGCCGGGGAACAACGTCGTCTCGCCGCTCACATAGTCGCCTGCGTACACTCCCGCCGAACCCGTCATCGACCTCCCCCCCTCTCTTGTGGCGATGTTCACCACGCCAGACATCGCCTGTCCATACTCTGCATTGAACGCGCCCGAGACCAACTGAACTTCTTGAATGAGGTTCTTATTCACCTCTACCACCTGACTGCCGTCAAACACATCGGTCACGGGGACTCCGTCGATCCAATATGCAACTTCGCCCTGGCGGCCTCCGCGCAAACTTCCGGCGACAAAGCCTGCCTGGAGCGAGAGCACCTGGGAAAATTCCGTCACGGGGAGCGCGCTCAGCTCGTCCTTTCCTATTACGGCCGTTTTCGCCGTCTGATCTTTTCGCACCAAAGGCCGCTCGGCCACGACAACCACCTCCTGGCCCAGCTCAAGAACGGTTTCTGAAAGCTGGACGTCGATGGTTGTGGTCAGGTCGATGTTTACCTTGACCTCGCTCACCCTAGTCGATGTGTAGCCGACCATCGATACAATGAGAGTGTGCGTTCCGGGGGACACATTCAGGATGGCATACCGTCCTTCGAAGTCGGTCGAAGAGCCTAATGTTGTACCTTCAAGGATGACATTCGTTCCGATGAGGGGTTCACCGGTTTTCTTGTCCCTCACCGTCCCGGCGATCTTGCCCGTCTGTCCCGCCTGAAGCGATGTGCAAGCAAGCGAGAGCAAGAAGAGGAGTGGGAGGATGTGGAGTATTGTCGTGGCGCTTTTCATAACCAACATTTAAGCGACATGTTCGGCCACCAGAGCCGGTTGCGAGAGATCCGCCCCGCACGTCTTCCTGACGATCAACTTCGGAACGAACTTGGTATGAGTTACTTCCGATTGGGGATGTTGCATTCTCTTCGCGAGAATTTCCGCGGCGAGGACTCCCATCTCGTACATTGGTTGCCGCATCGTCGTAATGCCCAGATGGCCGGCGATCTCGATATCGTCAAATCCTACAAGAGAAACATCTTCAGGACAACGTAGGCCCGTTTCGGTCAGGGCGGCCAGGGCTCCCATGGCCTGAATGTCGCTGGAAATGAACATCGCCGTCGGCATGGACTTGCCCAGCGCGATAAACTCCTTCATGAGCTCGTAACCGCTCTCACGCGTGAATCCGTCCAGTCGAGCTGACGTGCTCTTTCTTATGAGCCTCGGCTCAAGGGCGATCTTCGCTTCTCGCATCGCCTTCTGGAAGCCCTTCAACCGCTCCCTCGCGGGCACGCTTTCCAAATTCGCATTCAGCATCCCGATTCGAGTATGTCCCAATGATATGAGATGCTTTGTGGCGATATAGGCTCCTTGTTGGTTCTCAACGGACAGGGAATCGAAATTCTGATGAAATGCATCCACAAGGACAACCGGAATCTTGTGCTGCAGATACTGATCCGCAAATGCATCGGGCATCGACATGGAAAAGAACAGAATCCCGTCGACCCGGCTCCGCAGGGCATTATGCCGCAAGGATGCCTCAACCTGATCCGGGTGGTTGACGCCATAAAGAATCAAGTCGCAGTCGAGCTGACCGAGCTTTGCCTGAACACCTTGAAGGATTTCGAGAAAGAAGAACGTCGTGAAGAACGGAATGATTGCCAGAACGGAATTCGTTCGGTTGCGTGCAAGGCCTCTTGCGTAGGGGTGAGGTTGGTAGTTCAGGCGCGCCGCCACCTTCAGTACACGGGACCGCGTGGCTTCCGCAACGCTCGGGTGATTATTGAAGACCCGAGAGACGGTTCCGATACCTACTTTCGCCTGTTTGGCGATGTCATAAATGGTTGGTGGCAATGGAGGGCCTTCTAGTGGAAGGGCTTCCACAAATTTAGAGATAATAAGTCGAGAGTCAAGAGAAAAATCTAACCGACGCGATCTCCACCTTTCTTAGCTGCGATGCGTCCCGCCCGCGCAAATGCGAGCTCAAGCGATCCCCCACCCCGACTGGGGCGGTCATCCCTTTAGCGCCTTGATTCACCTGCATCCAAGCGCGCTATCTTGCGGGAACGATTCGAAGGATGCGATCATCACTCCCAAAGGGGCTCGCACGTCCATCTCGATTGCTGGTGCAAAAGTAAATGGAACCGTCGGGTCCCTCTATGACATCTCTGATTCGCTTGAACTCCCCTTCTAGTAACGGCTCTTCTCTCACGATTCGAGGTGGCGATGCTCCGGCAAGTACAATTCGCTGAATTCGTTCCCCCCTGAGGCATCCAAAAAAGAAATCACCTTTGAATTCCTTGAAGGCTTCACCCAAGTAGAACATTGCGCTCGCCGGGGCGATGGCAGGCGTGTACTCTCGCAAAGGTGACTCCATCCCCCTCGTTGTTTGATTGTGATGAATTGTTGGCCAACCGTAGTTTTTGCCTCGCGCAATGATGTTCACCTCATCCCCTCCACCTGGACCATCAAAACCCGATGGGCCGTGCTCCGTTTCGAACATCTCGCCACTCGTTGGACGCCACGCGATCCCCTGAGGATTCCGTACACCAAATGCGAATATGGGCGACTTCGGATCAGGATTGTCCGCCGGTATGCTTCCGTCGTCGTTCAAACGGAGGATCTTACCTCCCAAGGAACCAAGATCTTGCGCAATCTCACGATCAGCTGCATCACCTGTCGTAACGTAGAGCTTTCTATCTGGGCCGAATCTAATCCGACATCCATTGTGAACCCCAGATCCGGGTAGATGAGGAACGATCTCCAGTCGATCTGAGAGTGTCCATTCCTTCAACCGATATCGAACGACACGATTCGCGGCACCATTTCTATACTTGAACGTGTAGCTTAGGAAGATATATTGGTTCTTATCGAATTCCGGGTGAAGGGCAAGCCCCATGAGCCCCCCCTCCCCTCGGTGCAGAACGTCGACGATTCGCGCAATAAGCGTAGGTGTTTTGCCACCATGTTTCAGCACCTGCAGGCGACCCGGCCGCTCGGTGAAGTAGAGATTCCCTTCTCCATCGAATACCAAAGACCAGGGCACCTCAAGGTGTTCTACTACGGTTTCGACCTTGTATTTCACTCCGTCGCTTGTCGTTCGAATGCCCTGGGACTGGGGAGGATTCAACGATAGAATAACGGATAGGCCGAAAGAAAGAAGATGTGCTTTCATTGGTTTTCCGGAGAGTTTTTCTATGAATGCTTCTTTTTGATTTCGATCTTTTTCCTGTCGGCCGCCAAGCACGAACTCCCCCCTAACTGAGTTGTCCCTGCCAATCTTGCGACGAGATCACATCCGAATCGCACCTCTGCGCAAAAGCAAGAATGTGGCTTACCAACTCATCGGTTGTTTTCCCCAACCTTCTTCACCAAAAGACCGCCTGCTTATCTAAAGACGGGGATGTAGCTCTAACAACGAAAGCTGGAAAAAGAATCCAACATTCGACCGAACATCAAGATGGACTTCGACTCGTATTCAGAGCCGGAACTGCTGATCGGTATGAATTTCCTAATGAAACCGATTCTTTTTCTTCCCGGGAAGTGAGCTTTTTCGGCAGGCCGATGACATTCCTCCAGATCTTCCATCCCACCTAGAGCCGCCATTGTGTATTGAAAGTATTCCCGTAACTACTCACCTTGACCTAAGGCCCACTAAACACACGAATTACACGAACGCTAAAAACGATCACAGAACTCCTTTATGCTGAAACAAATCATTTCGCGTTTTCCGTGCCTGCCCCGACAATTTTCCGGTCGGGGTCTTTCGTGGGCTGAATAGTTTCCTTTCTTTAGAAGATTTTTGGCTGAGGTGTTACGTATTCCCGAAGAAAGTCGTGATCGCATAGAGATGGATCAAGAATCAGAAGCACACGTGTTTCTTTCTTGGGCATTCCAAGGGAGGAGTATTGAGGTCCGTGAACTTGCTCCTGGAATGGGCTGATCTCGAGGAAATCGAGGCAGGACCGAAAAGGTGACATCGCTCCTCAAAATGTGGGTCCACAATAGATCGATGAAAGCTCAGTGATACTGGACCACGAGAATCAAACTTGCACTTACAGTAGTTGCCGTCCTTGTTGTCTGAGCAAATTAAGGCCAGACTTGCTCTCTGGTTTCCCACGCTAGACAGCCTACTCCTGGACAACTTTGACTCGTTGCATCCTTCGGCTCATTCGAGAATTCGTGGTGGGTTCAATGCTCATATAAGACTGCTTTCTTCTGCCCGTTTTTCGACCGGAATCTCAGAAGCTTGGGCAGTAAGAGAATAGGCCATTGGCGGTATGACTAATCACAAATGGAAACGTTTTTGCGCGAGGCACGAATCGACAGAGGAGAATGATCTGAGGTGAAATGAAAACGCCGGTGATCTTCTCACCGGCGCTTTCACTAAAATCACAAAAGAAGCCTACTTCTTCAGACCCAGGACCGCTTCTTTCGCGGCCTTTGCGACCCTGAATTTCACTACGGTTTTGGCTGGAATCTGAATCTGCTCGCCGGTGGCAGGATTGCGGCCAATTCGAGCCTTTCTTTGGACAAGCACCAGCTTCCCGATGCCGGGCAAAGTGAAGGAGTTTTGGGCCTCACGGTACGACAGGCGAGCCATTTCCTCGAGAATCGCCACGGCAGTCTTCTTCTTGAGCTCAAATTTGCTTGCAAGATGTGCAGAAATTTGGCTCTTTGACATCGGCTTTCCCATATAGATACCCTCTCTGGATTTGGTTTGAGATAGTGTGGTTGATTAAAGCTTACTTGAAACTAATCCCTCTAGCCCCTTGCACCACAAAAGCACATTGAAATTCCCTAGCAAATATAGTGTTTTAGTTGCCATTGTCAACAGAAAAGTTGGAAATGTTCAGTATCTATGGGCACAATATGACGGCCCGGCAAGCTCTTGATATAATGGAGCTTACGGGTAGATAGAATCCTGAAGGATCAACCCTTTTTGAACGGTGACAGCCTCACTAATCATTAAGCGTGATTGATGAATGCCCTGCTGCTGCCCTCGGCAATTGAGCCTGCGAAGTGAGGGGAAGATTTTGGATTCCTCCGACGCTAGTCTGTTTTTTTTCGCGGGCGCCGATTTGAATCTCTCGCACCTTCGCTCATCTCATTCAACAACAAGTTCCGCAAGTTTGCAAGTGGCAGGAGTGAGAGCTTTCGGGCAAGATGCGCGAGCAATGATCGACGAGACCTCACGAAAGACGTTTTCGAATTGATCAACTGCATTGAAGCATCGGCTAATCGATAAATACTCTGTCGGATTTTTGCTTGTGTTTTAGAAATTTGTTAAGTAGGTTTGCAGTGCAATTAACCAATCCTTATCTGCAAAGACACATTCCGTCGGAACAACAGCCGATTCAGAGGCAGTCCTTTCTACCGTTGCTCTTCCTCGAAGATGTCTCGAAACGAATTCTCAAGATTCTGCACATGTCTTTGCATTTCACATTCCTTTCAATCAATCCAATACCAACTAAGGAGGTCAGCATGAAGCTAACCACACTACGATTGAGTATGTTGGCAGGCGTGCTTCTCTTGCTCGCCGCTTCGACCGCCGGCGTGCTTGCGCAGGGTGTCACCACGGCGAGCATCAACGGAACAGTCAAGAGCACGACCGGTGAGGCACTTCCAGGAGCGAACGTTATGGTTGTTCATACCTCTTCCGGAACGACGTATGGGACGACAACTCGTGAGGATGGCAGGTATAATATCGTCGGTTTGCGTGTCGGCGGGCCCTACACCTTGACCGTTACATTCGTCGGCTTTGCCAAGCAGGAACGGAGGGATCTCTTCCTGCAACTCGCTCAGGATGTCCGGCAAGATTTTGCCCTCTCCGAACAGGCCATCCAAGCAGGAGAAGTGGTTGTGATGGCAGAGCGGAGTGCGGTCCTGAGTGCAGCTCGAACCGGAGCGGCAACGAACGTTGTGCGTGAGCAGATGGATCGCCTCCCCACGATCTCTCGAAGCTTCCAGGACTACTACAAACTCTCACCTTACTTCAACGGAGTTGGGAGCAACGTGGCAGGTCGAAATAACAGATACAACAACATTCAGGTTGACGGTGCAAACTTCAACGACATGTTCGGTCTCGGTGGAACTGGAACGCCCGGTGGTCAAGGAGGCGTTACTCCGATAAGCCTGGAAGCAATTGAAGAATTTCAAATTGTAGTCTCCCCCTTCGATGTGCGTCAGGCGGGATTTACGGGTGCCGGCATCAACGCCATCACGCGCAGTGGAACCAACGCGCTCAGGGGCTCGGCATTCTACAACACGCGCAATGAGGATTTCGCCGGCGTCAGTCCCGATGCGCTCCAGGCGAAACTTCCCCCTTTCACAAACAGATCGTATGGCGTCCGAATCGGCGGCCCGATCATGGAAAACAGGCTCTTCTTTTTCGGTACTGCTGAGTTCGCCCGGGCCGATGCGCCGTTCACGCGTACATTCGACCAGTTGACATACGGGACCGATTCCTTCACGGCGTATGAAGATTCTTTGAACATTCTCTCGAACTACCTCAGAACGAAGTATGGATATGAGACGGGTCCCTGGAAATCAATCGCACGACCGGACAATAGCGACAAGGTCTTCTTACGCTTTGACTATAACCTCAGCGAAAGTCACAAACTCACGGCTCGCTGGAACTACCTGGACGCCACAACGCACAACTCCCCATCGCGTTTCCGTGGAACGCAGGATATCTATTCCGAAAACGCGGCCTACGAACTGAGAAACAAAACGAATTCACTAGCGATTCAGTTGAGCAGCCTTTTCGGAAATATGGCTTCAAACGAGCTCATCATCGGATACAACAACCAACTAGATCAGCCGGTGTACAAGGGTCAGCCGTTCCCGACCGTGGAAATTCGGACAAGGAGCGCCAAGCCCGGTGCCAACACGAGCGACAATCGGCTTGCGATCGGCTCTGAGGAATTCAGACACCAGAATGAGTTGGAACAGAACGTCATCGAGATCACCGACAATTTCTCCCTGTATCTGCGCAACCACATTGTGACTGTCGGTGCGAAACTCGACATGATCAAATTCCGGAACCTGTTCATCCCGGACAATTTCGGATTCTACCTCTACAACACCATCGGCCAATTCATGGCCGGCGGCAGACCAGCTTCCTACGCCTACCGCTACTCAGCAACCTCAAATCCACTTCAAGAGGCAAACTGGGGATACCGGCAATTCGGATTCTATGTTCAGGATGAATGGACGGTAAGCCCGACTTTGAAACTTGTCGGAGGATTGCGATTTGATGTCCCAACATATACAGACTCACCCAACAACAATGCGGCGTTTGAGGCCACATTCGGATTGAAGACCAGTGAGCTCCCAAAAACGTCGATCGCTATATCTCCGCGGCTTGGTTTCAACTGGGCTGTGGACGAGGATCGCAACACACAAGTTCGTGGTGGAGTCGGGGTCTTCTACGGAAGGTATCCAGCGGTCTGGGTATCTAATCAATACAGCAACACCGGCGTCGATTTCTACACGGTTACTGCAGCTCCATCGACCTTCATTGCCGATCCATACGGACAGCCAAAGACTGCAACGACCCTTCCCACTGCGGAAGTTAACATCACGGACCGGGACTTCAAGGCACCGTCTATCTTGCGCGTGAATTTCGCCATCGATCAACGACTGCCCTATGACCTTGTTGCCTCGATTGAAGGTATTTTCTCCGAGTCCCAGAACGAGGTCTACTACCAAAACATCAACCTGGCGGGAGTGAAGTCAAGGCTCGTTGGCGAGAATCGTGAAATGTGGAGCACCGTCACGACGGCAACCGGGGCCTATAGCACGACGGGAAGGACGAAGGACACCAAATTCACTGCGGTCTACCTTGTGAAGAATACGGATCAGGGTTCGAACGCAAACATCATCGTTCAACTCCAACGCCAGAGTTTTGCCGATGGTCTGTATGCAAACCTGGGCTACACATGGGGTCTGGCGAAAGACATCGGCGGAACAAATAGCACCACGGCAAGCTCGGGATGGCGCTTCAATATGACCAGGGGCAATCCAAATGATCCTGTCCTGTCATTCGCGGACGGCGACCGGACGCACAGGATCTTTGGAACCGTCTCCTATCGCCATGATTGGGGATGGAACAATCTCGCAACAACGGTCGGTCTCTTCTACAATGGCCTTTCCGGACGCGCCTATTCTTTCAGAATCGCGGGTGATGTCAATGGGGATGGTTTGAGCGACAACGACCTCGCCTACATTCCAAAAGATGCGAGCGACATTGTGCTCGTAACTTCAACTGGAACAGCCGCCCCAAGAAGTGACTATGACGCGTTGATGGCCTACATAGATGGTGATTCATACATGAAAGAAAACAAGGGGAAGATCTCCGAACGCAACGCCGCCCGGTCTCCCTGGTCAAGTCAACTCGATTTACGCGTTAGCCAGGAACTTCCGAGCATCATGGGGCACAAACTGGAGGTCACATTCGATGTGACAAACCTGACGAATCTTATGAATAAGGAGTGGGGTTGGGTGCGGTTGGCAAACGATACACCCCTGTTGACCTTCCACAGTGTGGCAACCACGACAACCGATGCGGCCAACGCAGGGAAGGCACGATACCGCTGGACGGGGAATCCTACAACCGATACGCCCAGCAATACTCTTTCCCGCTGGACGGCGCAATTTGGAATCCGCTACACATTCTAGATCATCGCGCTGCGTCGCTTACAAGAAAGCCCTGTTGCAGACGCAACAGGGCTTTTTCTTTGGTGTGAAAACCGATCTTAGTTACTTATCCGTGCCCAGCCTTTGTTCACTTCTTCTATGTCGAGCAAAGGCTCTCTCTGACCGGACAATCGCCCGGCGCGCCTCCTTCGCACCGTGCCACCCGAAGCTCTTCACGTGCTTTCCCTCCAGTTCCTTGTAACTTGTGAAGAAATGCTCGATCTCGACCAACAGATGCTTCGGCAACTTCTTCACTTCATCCACGGATGAATACGTCGGATCGTGCTTTGCCACAGAGATGATCTTGTCATCCGTCCCCTTCTCATCCTCCATCTTCAGTATCCCAATTGGCTTCACTTCTATCAGGATACCCGTGTGGAGCGGCTGATCGATCACGATCAGGACATCAACCGGATCACCATCTTCGTATAGTGTGCTTGGGACAAAGCCATAGGCCGCCGGGTAGTGCATTGACGAATAGAGAACTCGATCCAACTGAAACACGCCGAGCTTCATGTTGTATTCGTACTTGTTCCTGCTCCCTTTCGGGATCTCAACAACCGCATTCACCGTACGAGGCGCGCTGTCTCCAATCGGCAGATCTTTCAGATTCATCCGCTCACCCGATCTTGTTTCTCTCGGTCAATCCTTCTCTTGTGGTGTCTTCAGGACCTTCAGGAAGAAACGAATCGTGAAAAATGAAATCACGGCCCAGGCAGTAATCATGGTGATAAGTGCGGAGGTGCTCATGATTGGGTCTCCTTCTGCATTTCTTCTTGTTCCTTCCGCTTCCATGCTGTCCTGATCGCCCACGCAACCGTCGCGAACGTCAGCAGGAGGAGGGTTCTCGTCGCATCAACGATGAATACTCTTGTGGGCGCGCCATCTACGAACCAGCGCGTGTCTTCAAAACCGATGTGCAAGATCTTTCCGATGATACTTCCACCGTCCAACGGCCAGCCATTGCCGTCGAGGAGACTCGCAAATGCACTGTTCCAATTGCCACCCAGAGGACTGATTAACGATCCCAGGAAGACCGCTAACAGAAAGAGCGGAGTCACGTACTTGATGACGTACTTGAAAAACGAAGGGAGCTTGATGTCGGCCCCACGATTGATCTCCTCCCATCCCTTATCGATGCCGAAGACCCAGGAAAAGGCAATCGACTCGAACAATGCAAAAACAACGAGGGCGAAGGTCCCTGACCAATCATCGAATTCGGTGAACGCACCGTAGCCGTAAAAGAAAATGCACCAGAGCGACAAAATGAGAATCACGCCTCCGAAGTATCGCGCCGAGCGTGTCCGGTCAATCTTGAAATGATCTTGCAGGAATGCCATGACCGGCTGTCCCATCGCCAGCGAGCTCGTTATCCCGGCGAAGAACAAGAGCCCAAACCAGGCAACACCGGCAATCGCGGCAAGCCACGGACCCCAGTTTTGGAAGAGTGTCGGCATGGTGCGGAATCCCATCGCCAGGCCGACATTCCCTTGTATCCAATCCAAACCGAGATACGCAACGGCAATCGGAACGACAATGGAGCCTCCGAGGAGGACTTCGACGAATTCGTTCATCCATCCGGCGGAGGCGGCATTCAATGCGATGTCATCCTTTTCTCTGACGTATGCCGCATAGCAGTGAATCGATCCCATACCGACGGAGAGGGTAAAGAAAATCTGTCCAGCCGCTNNGCTGCGAGCCACACTTTAGGATTCGTAAGGGAGTCGAATTGTGGTTCCCAGAGAAAGTTCAGACCAAGCGTGGCGTCATTAACGGCTCCCTGCTCTCCCGCATCCAACGTAAGTGCACGAATAGCGAGGAAGATGCCGAAAAGAACCAGCAGCGGCATGCCGATCTTGCTTGCGATTTCTACTCCCTTACTGAGGCCACGAGAAAGAATCCAAAGATTCAAGCCCAACGTAATAAGAAAGAAGAAAAGGGCTTGAGGAGGGAAATTGAAGAAACCCCCGCCTGCTGTATCGACATATTGATTGAAGAATTCTGCAACCTCGGCGGCAGACTTTCCAACAAACGTCCCGCTCACGGAATGCCATACATAGGCCAGCGTCCACGATTCAAGGTAGGCATAGTACGCGGCGACTGTGAGATTCGTGAAGATGCCGAAGACGCCGATGTACTTCCACCACTTTGCCTTCCCCATCACGTCAAGCATGCCCGGCGTGGAGTGATAGCCGTACTTCCCTCCGTGCCGACCGATGGCCCACTCTATCCAAAGCAGCGGAACACCCATCAAGAGAAATGAAACAAGATATGGGATGATGAACGCGCCACCGCCGTTCTGAACCGCCTGAGCAGGAAAGCGAAGGAAGTTGCCCAGACCGACGGCGTTGCCCGCCATTGCGAGCACGAGGCCGATGCGAGAAGCCCATTTCTCTTTGCCGGATGACATGCAGACCCTCCTACTATTGAGATGGAAGAATCACGGGACGTTGGCTGATATCGAGGTGTTTCCCGTCCCCGGCGTTTTCTCGAGCTGATTGAGCACGCACTGTTCTTCCGGGGACCAAAGTTTGTAAGCAATCACATGTAACTACTCAGCTATTTGACCACGCTCGCCCGCCCGCCTTGCGGCGTTCGGGCGGGCGGGGGATGGCACACCCCCGCCTGCCAGCCTGCGGCAGC
>DMMN01000282.1:0-13075 GCA_003453835.1 Bacteroidota bacterium
GCTATTTCGTCCCGACAAACAACGCCGGGATAAACTCAGGATGACTGCTGTTCTGTCCTCTTCCAGCGGAACACGTGGAACAGACAAAATAGTTTTCGCGAGATTCGTGTGTATCACGGGCTTGAGTGTTGAAAATTCCACCACTCTCGATGTGTTGAGAGTTGCTATCTCTTACAATTGAAAGTTCGTTTCCCGCGTCTGGAAAAAAAAGATGTAGGCGGATGCGCGACTTCTGTTTTCTTTGGCACCCGGAAGATTTAAGATGGCACGAGAGTTGACTCAAGTGAAGAAGTTGTTACCTGTTGCTGCCCGCGAACTAGCGGGAACTCCGTTCCTCGGTCATTGGGTTTCCTCCTCCTTCAACCCAATTAGCATAACCGAAGCAACTCGGTTATAGCGGCGGCAACAGGTATTTTTTTGCCCTGGCCGCTCACGAAGAGACGGCTTGATCCCGTGAATCGGCTCCTGAAGGGAATGTTATCATCGAATGCTACGGCTGATTCCCCTCGGCCAGAGTGATTGTCACACCCCAGTTGAAGGGATCGTTGGGAGGATCGTCATTCCAATCGTTGAAGGAATGTGAGCCGTCGGTTTGAAAATAGACGACGTATGTTCCCGACGGAAGCGTAATCGTTTCGTCGAACATCCGGTTCTTTCGTGCACCGCCTGCCCGCTCGGTCATCCGGTATGTCATTTCCCATACAACCTTTCCCGTGGCACTCTCTTCGATCCAGGCATAGTCGCTCATCTCGCCATCGCTCCCCTCACCGATCGCATAGATGTGGATATTCACCTTCTTCGCAAGCGTAAACTCCTGGCGCCGGCGCTCGTCATCGCGCACGCCGACGATCCGAGCAAGCACGGAGCCGTCGTTCTTCTCTTCGTATGGAGCGATATCTTTCGGATTGACCTCGCCCACCGCGATTAGGGTGATGCCCCAATGCTCGGGATCAAAGGGAGCGGAGGAATTCCAGTCGCGATAGGAGTGAGAATCATCCGTCAGGAAGTACACCAGATAACTTCCTTTGTCGAGCCGAATGACTTTGTCGACCAGTCGGTTCTTTTCGGCTCCACCGGCGTGTTCGGTTTCATCATACTCCATTTCCCAGACTCGCTTTCGTGACTTCGCATCGACGATCCATCCGTAATCGAGCATCTTCTCTTCCCGCCCCTCACCAATCGCGTACACTCTCAAGTCCATCGGTTTGTTCAGCGTAAATCCTTTTGAGACATATTCATGATCTCGCACACGCGCCAGATCGACGACGACGTTTTTCTTTTCCATCCCTTTGTAGTCGAAAAGCTTTGCATGCTTCCTCATCGAGGGATCTACAGTTCGAAGCGTTATTCCCCACGACGAGGGATCGTAGGGTGGAGGCGCATTCCAGTCACGACAGGAATGAGAACCATCCGTTACAAAAATCGCGGCATAGCTCCCAGCCGGGAGGGAGATGGTAGAGCTTGCAAGCCTGTTTTTTCTATCGCCCCCTGCGGGTTCCGTAGTCTTGTGCGTCATCTTCCACACCTTTTCCCCGGTCTTCGTGTTGACGATCCAACCGTAATCGAACGTCTCGTCGTCGCGAATTTCACCAAGGGCATAGACCTGGAACTCCATCGACTTTTCGAGTGTGAAGCCCTGGCGAACATGATCGCTGTCCCATAATCCTGTGAGCGAGACGAGAGCATCCTGCTGCATCTGCTTCCGGAGCTTCTCCACTCCTTCCTCCCCCAGGCGCTTGCCGTTTCCTCGGATAGTAAGGGCCAGATCGCGGAACACGCGGCGGCTCGGTTCTCGATCAAAGATCCTATCAGTGAGATACCCGATGAAGTCGCCAAAGCCCCGGATGTTAGCTCCATAATCCGGGAACGCGGAATAGTACACCTCGTAAGTTCCCCCCTTCAGCGTAATCAAATCCGTATACTCGATGAGACCTCGCTCCCAACGGTTCCGCTTTGCCTGACTCATCTTCCACACCACGCGACGCGTTTGGGCGTCGAGGATCCAGGCTGACGTATACAGCTCGTCCGACCGGTTCCCGGCACCTATCCCTTTGATCGAAATTTCCTGATCGTTGGCGAGCGAGAACCCGTCGGATTTCACTTCGGACGGTGCAAGGTTGCGGATTTCGGTGAGAAGTTCTTCCTGTGCCGCTGCACTGCCCGCTGCAAACATCAAAAGAAAACCAAAGAGGACAGGTCGTCTCATATCGTTAGCCTCCTTCTTGAACTTGTGAGATGATTCCCGGCTGGGACCTGCAATTACTACGGGAATGGGGAAGGAATTGTTTCCGACCGATCCGACTGGGGGGATCTTTGAAGGGCTGTAACCACTCGACTATTTGACCACGCTCGCCCGCCTNNCTTGCGGCGTTCGGGCGGGCAGGGGATGGCGCACACCCGCCTGCCAGCAGGCGGGCAGGGATTGACACGGATATTGAATCATGGGACAATCCATCTGTCTATACCCATCCTAAACAGCTTGGCCTTGAAACTTCATGTCCCCGCTCGGTGATGATATGTATGCAATCGGTGGACGGATTCCAGGTATCCCCGGCCCAAGACTTTATGCGCCTCAATAGCCGCACCAATGATCTTGTAGGTCAAGTCTTCAAAGAGAAGCTCTGCTTACTTGCCTTTATCGGTGTTCATCCCTGCCTGCGCCCCGCTCCCCCGAAGCGGCAGCGAGGCGAACAGGCAGGCGTGTGTCATCGGTGGTCAAAAGAAATCGTCTCTTCTTTCAAACGGGCTTGGTAGTTACACAGGGCGAACAGAAATGCGGCAAGTTCGCGACGTTCCCGTTGCTTACTTGATGTGCTGAAATCCGGAGTGAATCGGCCGCGTCTAACGCCTTGCCAAGTTCGTTTCGAACAGCCTCAAGATCCTCCTGTATTCATCCATCCAGCTTGTGGGCTCCACAAATCCGTGGTCTTCAAGAGGGTAGACGGCCATCTCCCAATTCTCCTTCTTCAATTCGATCAGACGCTGAACGAGGCGAACGGCATCCTGAAAATGGACGTTGACATCGATCATGCCGTGGCAAATGAGCAAGTGACCCTTCAGACCGGCCGCGTGATAGATGGGCGAGCTGCGCCGGTAGGCGACCGTGTCTTCCTGCGGGATGTTTAGAATGTCCGACGTGTAGCCATGATTGTAATGCGCCCAATCCGTGACGGGTCGAAGTGATGCGCCTGCCGCAAACACTTCGGGCGTCGTGAACATCGCCATCAACGTAATGAACCCGCCGTACGAGCCGCCGTACATTCCGATACGCTTTGCATCGATACCATGGTTGGTCACGAGCCATCTTGCCCCGTCGACCTGGTCTTCCAGGTCTTTTCCTCCCATGAAGCGATAGATTGCCGTGCGCCAATCTCTGCCGAGGCCGGCGCTCGCCCGATAATCCATGTCGAGCACGGTGTATCCTTTGTCCGCAAGGAGGTTATGGAACATATACTCGCGGAAGTAGCTGCTCCACCACTTGTGAGCATTCTGAAGATAGCCGGCTCCGTGCACGAAGATTACCGCGGCGCCGTTCGGCTTCTCCGGTCTGTAAAGTCGCGCCGGCACATCGGCTCCGTCGCGAGCTTTGAACGTGAGCACTTCGGGTGCGCGCCAGTCATACGATTTGAATTCCTCGGAAGGAGAATCCGTGAGGCGCATCGCGGTCGCTCCCGCCTTATTCTCCATCACGTAGAGGTCCGGCATTTTGTTGCTAAAGGAGTAGAGAAGGGCAATCCGCCGTTCGTCCGGCGAAAGCGTTGCCGTGTTCCCTCCTTCCATGCCCGTGATGCGCGTCCTTGTCCCCCCCTCCAGCGGCAGAGAATAGAAGTGCCGCTCGCCGTAGTGTGCTTCATTGCTGCTGAAGTACCACCGTTTCTTGTCATGAGAGATTGCAGGATTGACCACCTCGAACTTCCCTTTGGTAAGCTGCACCTTCGTCTTACCGTCCGGTGTCACAGTGTGAAGATGCGACCATCCATCCGCCTCCGAAAGAAACCAGACGCGTTTACTATCCGGCGTCCATCCGACCCCACCACCACCGCCAAAGAATCCTGCCGCAGGTCCGCCAATCCATGCCTCGTCCGTCTGGCGGTCCAGAAGTGTCCCGAGCCTTGCTTTTTCCGCGTCGAGCAGAACCAGCCAGCGATCCTTGTTGTCTTGTGAGAAGAGCTGCACGAAGGCGTTTTTGCCGTCATCCGACCAGTACGGCCCGCCGTAGGAAACGGCTCGTGGCGCCGGCTTCTTCTTGGTCGAGTCGTTGGCTGCCTTCGGGGGAATGACACCAACGATGCTGTCGGGTTTCACCTGAATCATGGAGTCGAGCGCAAGATGGTACACGAAGAACTCAAACGTTGTCTGCGGCTCTCCAACTTTCGAGCGTGCCGAAATGTCCTCGGTGAACCCGCTTTCCGTAACATAGCTGGGAACGATCGCGTTCTTGGCGGACGTAGCGCTTTGAGAGAGAATCATTGTAACATACTTCTCATCCGGAGAGAGCATAAGCCCGAAGGCGTTTTTCTGTCCAAGGTGGTACGCTTTTGGTTTTTTGATCTCGAGGAGTTCTTGAAGCTTTCGTTGAGCATCGCGGTCGGTCTTTCGCTTCTTGAGCACATCGAACAACTCCATTTGTTGGGCTTCGAGAAATTTCTGCAGGTCGGTTTTGGACGCATCGCTTGGCTTCGGCCCTCGTTGAAGGTTCGTCAATTGCAGCTCCGTTCCCTTGTCGATGTGGCGGACGAAGAGATTCCCGTCGCGCTGGAAGACGATCTTCTTTTCGTCAAACGAGAACTGCGGACTTGATTCAGCCGCAGTCGTTTGTGTGAGCTGGAGCTCGACATTCCGGCGGACGTCGAGCAGGAAGATGTCCCCGCTGCGAATGTACGTCTTCTTCGTTCGGTCTTTGGTGTAGTCGCCAAACTGGGAAGGGAGCATCTTCCGTTCGTCGATCGTCACGCGGCGGGGCGCTCCACCTTTTGCACTCACGACGTACAATGAATCTCGCGCGTCCTCTTTCTGCCGCCACATGAAGTAGATCTTCTCGCCGTCTTCGGACCAGAAGAGATTGCCTGGCGAGGTTCCCATCCATTTCGGGTCCCGCATGATGGTGTCGACGGTGAGCCAGCCTCGGGATGGTGTTGCGGGATTCGGCGCCTGGGAAAACACACCAGAGGCCGTGACGAACAAGAAGAAACAAATCCGCCGGAAGGTGTGTGTCATTGACAAGTTCTCCTGATGATGAGCTCCGTGGTGAATGGGCGTGGTGTGGGAGATGGAAGCTGAAAGTCTTTCGGCTGAAAGCCTTTTGGCTGAAAAACTAAGCAAAAGCGCGGTTGGATTCAATGGAATATTCGGACGAGTTTATCTCCCAAAACATAGTCAGTCTCAGCGGAGCGAGTCCCGACCTGAGTCGGGACGAGCGAAGGCGAAGACTGCACCAAGCAAGCCAATCTGAACACGCGTCGACTTCGTTGTACTTGTGCTTTGGATTCCCTCTACTGCGCTCTGCGCGATTGACATCTTCTTCTTCCCCCCAGAATGGATAACCTCGTGAATGATCGGGAGATGGGGGATTGCTCGTTGACGATTCCAGACGAGCGCCATGATTCAGGATTGTTAAGAGAAGGAAGTTGTCTTGCAGGCTGTTGAAAAAGCCAAAAGCATCTGCCAGGAAGACACAAAGTCACTAAGAAGATAAAATGGAAGAGCATGATCCGAAGTACATTACGGTTCAGATGCTGTTTCACCTAAAACAGCTTTGTGTCTTCGCGTCTTCGTGGCTCACAAAAAGTGTCATTCAACAACCTGCTTGGTCGTGAGTTCGCACGGGAAAGTATCCCCCCAGGAAGTGCAATCGCTCACAACCAAACGTTAGTCGCTGGGAGGGTTGATCAAGAGTTATCGAACGGATGGATTAGACGAAGAAGAAAGCTGCCAGCTCTGCCGCTTGTTTTTGTACGAGTAGCTGACGACTTCGTCGCCGATGTTCAAAACCTTGAGGCCGGCCAGTGTATCTCCCTCTCCGAGGAAAAAGACAGATCCGTCGTGCGACTCGAGCACGGTAATCTTCTTCCGGTGACGAACCATGATTCCGGTGAGCCGATACGGCGGTACGGGAGGTTGTTCTCCGAGTTTCGAATCTATGCCGGTCGGTTGAACATGCGTGGACCTCCGGTGGTCAAACGGATCACGCACATCGTCGCGATAGACATACGGGGGCGTCTCTTTCTCCAGGCCTTCTGTTTCAGCGCCCTGGGGTTCCATGGCCGACATCTCGTCCGTGGCGATCGCATCGAGGACCTGATAGGCGATCGTTCCCCAAACGCCAACGAGCGCGCAGGCGAGCAGCCACGTGAATATCTTGCTGTTTTTCATCGGAGTGAAGGTTTGGGAATCGTGTAGGCGTGTGCCTCAAGGCTTGCCTGCAAGAGAGCGGAACCGGCCTGATCACGAGCGATCTCCAGGGACCTCAATTGCACGGGAACGCTCCCCGATTCGATCGCGCCTACGAACATTCCGAGTTGATGAAACGATGCCGTCACACTGACTTTCAATCCAGTCTCACTCACACTTCCGATCGTTCGCGTCTCCAGCGGGACGAGCGATAGCAGCCGAACGGAATGTTTCCGTGAACCGGCCGCAACGAATTCGATGACGCTCGTTCGGCTTTGGACAAAGCGCCCCTTTTCTCTCTCGAGCGTTGAGAGGAGAACGCGTTTGCGCGATTCTAACTCGGGTCTCCGTTGCGCAGCCTCGTCGGGCGTTATCTCCATGCTTTCGCTCTCCTTTACTGCAACGTACAACGCGAGACTCTCCTCCCATCGAGGGAGAACTTCCGTCATCAGCAAGAAAACAAACGCGACGCCGGAGCCGGCAAGCATGAGCTGATATTTCCCTTTCCTCGTCATCGTCCCTCCGCCTTCACGGCCGCTTTCACCTCAAACGTGGCCGGAGCCGATAAGGAAGCCGTCACCGTTTGCAAGCGCTCCGATAGATTGTGCGAGCCGAGGCGAAGAAGCGTCACATCTTTGAACTCCGGCGAAGCCTCGAGGGATTTCAGAAATCGGGTGACGTCGTCGTTGCTGGTCGCCTGACCGGAGACGACGAGCTCTGTTCCCCCCTGTTTCCCGGCTCGAATCAGAAGGTGGTCGAACCAAAGTCCTTCATGAGATGCGGCCGCAACGTCGTGAAGGATTCTGGAGTATTCCGTCCTTCTCACGCGCACGGAAAACGCCTGAACCTTGGCCGCCAGCAAACCAACCTCGTGTTCCAACGCCCTGACCTTTATGACAGTTGAGTCATTCGAGATGACTCCCGCACTTGCCGATTCGAGCCGCGACTCAAGATACAACGATGCAAGAGTTGGAAGAAGCAGCAAGAGAAACAGGATGAGTCCGAGAGCCAGAACTCCCCGTCGCGTCAGGGAGCGATACATGCTTGCTTCTGCAAGTTCCCGTTTGTCGTCTGCCAACAAGTTCACGGGGGAGAGTTCGGGGATAAAGCCTTTTACTGCCAGCCCGGCCGCAACCGCGAATTCGGGACCGAGTCCCCACGGCCTCAACACTTCCGCGCGATGCGCTGAATATTCCGATGCGATGGATCCCGTAACAAGGGTGCGGTTTGTTGTAGCGTTCCATGTGTCCTTGAGCGCTCGGGAGTCCGCAGCGCTCGTAACCATGTGCCGTTCAACGCTTTTCCGACGTCCCTTCTGGAGCGTTGTCAGTTCGAGCGACTGCGCTTCCACAGCGATCAAGGTCAAGTCGTCCTCGCTGGGAACGATTCCAACGCCGACGAGCGCGGTGAGCGCGTCACGGGTGCCGGCACCGACTGCAAGCAGTTGAAGTCCTGCAAGCTCAACGAAACGAACCTGATCTTCGATTTCGGTTTTCCGAACAAACGTAATCTCCACCGTCGGACCGGCATCCGAGGATGTCAGCACTTCGTACGCGTAAGAGACTTCGGACAACGGGAGGGGGAGCTTCAACAACTTCTCATGATGTTCCCCGATCCACTCGTCCAGATTCTTCACGGAGGATTGAACGGAAGCGACAACATTCTTCACTCCCTTCGATTGGATACCTACCACCGCGTGCCGGGTCCTCACTCCGTGGCGGTGAAGTGCCTGGACGAGATCGCGGGCGCGTTCGGCCGTTGAAGCATTTTCATGAAGCGCGAGCTCGAACGAGCAGACCGGTTGGAAGGCTGCTTTGAACCGGTTGAGGAAGCTCCCGCGCTTCTCCAGCTCCACCACGCGCACGCTGTCATCGGTGCAATGGATACCGAGGAGCCGATTGATTCCCGATAATCGTGGAAGGTCGATGCGCTTCAGAATGCCCCGTTCCATTTGAAATGCCGAGGGATGCTTGTGATTATCCGCTTACGTTTGCTAAACATACTCTATCTTAACGTCCGGCGCAAGGGGCTGCCTGCATTTCCATCCCGACGGCTTCTCCTGAGTCCGTATGAAAGAGCGTCTCACGGAAACCACTCACCACGGATGGCGCACGGATTAAGAAAGAGCAGAGGTCAGAGGTCGGAAATCAGAGATCAGTAATTCTTGGCTCGCTGACTTCTGATGCTCCCATTCACGCAACCTCAGCCTGAGCGGAGGCGGAGGGCTGACTCCCGACTTCTGTTGTTCTGACTTCCCCGTGTTCATCCGCGTTTATACGTGCCTGCACGTCCGCCGAAGCGGCAGCGAGGCGAGGCGCAGGCGAGTGCCATCGGTGATTAGACAACTTTTGTTTCTTTCCTTCGCTGAGCAACTACCCGAACACAAAACAGAATTTCGAAATGGAGAGGTTCAATCATCTTGAGGTTTCCTCCGGCGATGCTGTGCCGGATTCCAAAGCTTCCGGCCGGGAAGCAGGATACGCACTTCCTTCGATTCTCTACGTTATCTTCCTGCTTTTTCTTGTCACTTCATCTGTTCTTCTCCTCCGGTTCATCCAGCGAACTCTTGTCCTAAGAGACGTCGCGTCGGTGAAGGCCGAGTATGCCGCCCGCAATGGAGTGACGGAAGCATGTGCCATCGCTCGTTCGGGGGCGTCAAAAGACCTCGGCTCGTGGAGAAACAAGGAACTGGTCCTGAAGGGAGGAGGGCGTGCGATCATCGATGCCCGGCCCTGGGGTTTGTTTTTCAAGATCACTTCTCGTGGAGAGTTTGCAGGATCTCACGCCTATCGTTATGCGCTGGTGGCCGATCTTCCAGCGCAGTCGCTTCAACACGCATTGATCTTCGCACAACGAGATCATCAATTGGTTCTCTCTGGCACATCGACTATCCGTGGGGATGTCGTCGTCAGCCAGCACGGCATTGCCGTCAGACATTTAGCGGGCCCACCGCCTTCCGCCGCCTCGGGCGTCAGAGGGAACGTCCTTCGACAGTCCGAACCAACGCTGCCCGTATTCGATCCGCCATTCCTCAAAGAAGTGATAAGCTCATATCGGTCTCTCCTGCGTGGTGATCTCCGCACCACTGTGCACTCCGCCAGGGCTATTCGAGTTGCTTCGTCCGCAAGGCTTTCATCGATTCTCATGCAACTCCCGGATTCGATCGAACATGTTTTTGTCGAGGGGGACGCTCTCTTCGATTCTCTCGCTTATCGACGCCCAAGTGCACCGATCATTGTGGCGAGCGGAAGTGTTCGAATCAAAGAAGGGGGAACCCTCTCCGGGTTGATGACGGTGATCTCCGCTCGCCAAATTACGATTGGAGCCGGCGCTTTCCTCGAACACGTCGTTCTGTTCAGTCCCGATTCCATCGTTGTCGAGCGGCAAAGCCGCTTTTCGGCCCAGCTTCTCGCGCCCGTTGTTCAGCTTCATGAAGGAAGCGCAGGCACGTATCCTTCCGCCATCCTCTCGCTCCCCTCCGGGAGAAAGGAACTCTCTTCTCAATCCATACATCTCAGGAGCGGCTCCAGCGTCGAAGGATTCGTCGGTCTCCTATCACTCGGAGGAGCGTCGTACCACGATCATCGTATCGAGCTGGAATCCGGTGCGCGTGTTGTGGGTGCCGTGTATTCGGACAACGCTATGACGCTCGATGGATCCGTCATCGGCTCCGTTCTTACGCGGCAGTTCTACTTCTATGACTCGCCTACGGTCTATTTCGGGTGGCTGCGCAGTGCCCGCATCGACCGGGAGGCGCTCCCACAGGGATTTCTTGTGCCTCCCGGGTTCTCTCCTTCCCCTCAGCTCCGTATCCTGGAATGGCTATGATTGGTCTTCACAGATTTCGCATGCAAGGAGGTTACACGCTTGTTGAAACGCTCGTTTCGCTCGTTCTCTTTCTCGGTGTTCTGATCCCGCTCATTACCGTTCTCGGTTCTTTTGTCATCGACGGCTCGACGGAGCGGTTACGAGCGGCCCTGCGGGCCGGGCAGACGGAGATGAACACGGTAGAAGCGTCGCGTGCCTTCACTCCGAGCACACATCTCGTTGACGACCACTTGTTGGTGGAGCGATCGGTGTTTCGCACGGCAGCGACGATCGATGTTCGAATCGCCGTTTCCTGGAAAGGGCGTCCCGCAACAACGCTTGTCGTCTTGCACAGAACATTCCTCACCGAGCCATGAAGCGACGATCAGCACTATTGAGCCAGGAAGGCTTCACTTTGCAGGAAACTGTTGTTGCACTGACGGTTGGATCCTTGCTCGTCGGGCTGGTGCTGACGGCAAGCCTCTTCACGCGGCGAGTTTACGGCATGTGGCGAATAAAGACGGAGGTCAGGGAAGTGGTCGGAACCTTGTTCCAGCGGATGATGTTGGACGCACAACAATCGACCGATGTTCTTACGTTGACCGACTCAACGTTGGTATTGAAGAAAAGCCTGGGCGCTCTCGTGTCTTACAGGTTTGACGGAAAGAACCTCTGGCGCGACGATGTGCGTATCGGAGGAAACGAGGATGTGGAGCTGTCTGTTCGCGTCGCGTCACAGGTTCCGACAGCGGCCGGTAGTGGACGCCTGTCCATGATTCACATTTCCGTAGAGGGGGCTCTGGGATCTTCAGGTGCACAGGTTGATGGATGGGTGAGTATTCCTTCGAGCTCACAGCAGACGTTTGTATCGGCGCCAAAGATCCAATAGAGCCTCATTGCGTGCGCCGGTCTATGATTGCTCACTGCTATGAAGAGATTGTCTCTATTTCCATCCGGGGTGATGAATCCCGGATTCATAACCGCTGACGTTTCGCACAACGAGAATTATGGTGTCGTTGAGCACAGGACAGACCTCTGATCTTCGACAGCCGTCTATTTGAGTTGGCCGAACAGGCGAGCCTTGACAAAGTCGGGAGTCAGTCGGAATCTGTCGGCCCTTTTATACCCCACTTGCTTGCACACGAGGGGGGACGCTTAGAGCCACGATCATGCCGGCTACAAAAGACCGAGCGTCTACAGTCCCCTCTGTGTGAAGGCTTTGCGTGTTAGGGAGAGGGGATTTTCCGCCAGGCGTCATGTTTCTATGCTGGACGAAACATAATTGGCTGCGATTCGCGGNNACTGCGGAGCCATGTAACTCAAGATGTTTGATGACTCCCAAACCATTCATCAATAAGAACTGAGGAGAAAGCCAGGTGACCGAGCCACGCTACCCCATCGGCAAGTTTTCGCCCAAACCGCAGATCACCGGGACCGAGCGGCTGGAATTGATACAGCAAATTGCAGATGCACCGGCAAAGCTGCGCGACGCCGTGAACGGATTAAACGACCAACAGCTCGACTCACCGTATCGAGAGGGAGGGTGGACGGTCCGTCAGGTGGTGCATCACCTTCCCGACAGCCACCTGAACGCGTACGTCCGCTTTAAGCTGGCGACGACGGAACAAGAGCCGACCATCAAGACGTACGAAGAGCATCTTTGGGCAGAGTTGAGCGATGCGAAGAGCGCTCCGATAGAGATGTCGCTCATGCTCCTGGAATCGCTGCACAAGCGCTGGCTTCTTTTCCTGCAATCACTCAAGCCGGAGGAGTTCGCACGGACAATCAAACATCCCGAAAGCGGACTGATGAATCTGGATCGCCTGCTTCAGCTTTACGCCTGGCACGGACGGCATCATGTCGCTCAGATCGTGTCCTTGCGCGAGCGGATGGGATGGTAGGTTTTTGAGGGGATCGCGGGGGGGAGGGGGAAGAGAGTGTGGGGAATCGGAGAAGGGGGGAACGGGTGAACAAGTGAAGAGAAATAGCGGAGGAGAGATGCATGAGGGAAAGGGAGCGAGGGAGAGAATGGGAGAATGGGGGAAGGGGNNGAAGGGGAGAAGGGGGGAAGAGAGAGATGTGAGGATGAAATAGGCGATGAGACGCTGAGGATTCACGCCTTATCAGGAGCTCGTCCTGCCCGTCACTGCTTTATTTTGTCAAGCACCGGTTCCTGGGCCACGGATTGCTGTTCCTCCATGTCAGTCCCTAGGCCTCGAGCATCATCTGAATGGACTTCTTGTGACCGAACACCACGAGCACATCGCCCTGCCGCACCATCGTCAACTGCGTAGGAACCCCGATAATCGTTACAACCTCCCGCTTCTTGAACCCGAGAAGCTGAGATTTCGATTCGGTTCTCTTGATCGTGATGAGACTGATCTCAAAGCGCTTCCGAAGATCAAGCTCCTGAATCGTGCGACCGATGAAACTGTCCGGAGCGGTCACCTCGGCTATCGTGTAGTCGGAGGTGAGAGCGAACGAGTCCACTACTTTTTCGAACATCAAGGTGTTTGCCAGTCGATCTGCCGCTTCNNGACGCCGGCAGCACGACTTCTTTGATGCCGACGTGGTTGAGAATCCGTTCGTGGATTGATGTTGTGGCGCGAACGATAATGCGCTTTGCGTCGATCCTCTGCAGCATTGCCACCGTCAACAGCGCTGCCTCGAAATCATCCCCAATGCCGACGATCACCGCGTCGAAATCCTGAAGCCCCTGGCTGAGCAGCGCCTTCTCGTCTGTGGCATCCAGTCTCACCGCATGGGTTACCTTGTCTTTGATCGCCTCGAGCCGCTCGAGCTCTTCGTCAATCGCGAGCACTTCGGCTCCCTTCTGGGCAAGCTCCACGGCTAAGTGTTCTCCAAAGTGACCCAGGCC
>DMMN01000282.1:13080-19433 GCA_003453835.1 Bacteroidota bacterium
CAGCCTGCGGCAGCAGGCGGGCAGGAATTTACACAGATATTGAATCGTGGGACAATCCGTCTGTAGATACCCACTCTACACCTGGATTTGAAACTTCATATCCCCTATCGGTGATTATCGGTGTGTCACCGGTGGTTAGATAGCTTTTGTGTCTTGCTTTCGCCGAGCATCCACAAAAAAGATAAGATTCCTGCTCCCAAAGGTCACAAAGTGATGGCCTTGCCAGACGCCTTCGGTGGAATCTACAGCATCTGCACTAACAACCGAAACAGAGCGTTCTCTCAATCCTTCTTCGCGAGGATTCGCGGAGATTCGTGGGAGAACTTTTTCAGAATTTCGGGGCGCGTCACTAGGTAACAAGAACATTCTCTTCGGTGTAGTCGTACGATCCTTCGTAGCGCCGGCGCGTTAAGGCCATGATAACCGCCAGATATCCGACGCGTCCCATCAGCATGCAGAGAGTGATGATGAACTTACCTTCCGTGCTGAGCTGTGTCGTGATGCCGGTCGAAAGGCCCACCGTGCTGAGTGCCGAGACGACTTCAAACAAGAGCTGCTCCAAGGATGCCGACTCCGTGAGCAACAGTCCGAACAGAGCCGCGTTTACAAAAAAGAACGACAGCAATACCGTGCTGAACGCTTTCGTGATCGCAATCTCGGAGACACGCTTGTGAAAGATCTCAACCCTGTTGCGTCCGGATGCGATTGAATAAATATTCAGTACCGCAAGTGCCAGAGTCGTTGTCTTTACACCGCCGCCGGTGGAGCCGGGTGAGGCGCCGATCCACATCAGGATAACGAGAAGAAACAATGATGGAACGGCAAGCCCGCCGATATCGATCGTGTTGAAACCCGCCGTCCGGGCGGAGACGGAGTGGAACAATGCCGCCATGACTTTCTGCTCCATCGTCAGGTTGCGGAGAGCAAGTTGTTCCTCAAGAAGAAGAATACCGGCCGTTCCCACAACGATCAACAGAAGTGTGGTCACAACGACGAGCTTCGTGTGAACGGACAGACGGCGAAGGCCCATGGCATTACGGCGTGGAAGAAGGTACGCGCCCATATTTGCCATGACGGGAAAACCGATGCCCCCAAGGACGATCAGCACCATCACGACGGAGAGCACTCCCGCATTGAACCGGAGAACCGAATGGGCAAGATTCTCCGTGGTCAGCGTAAAGCCTGCGTTGCAGTACGCCGAAATCGAGTGGAACGCCGCGAAGAATACACGGCTCCCTTCACCCGGGAAGTTGATGCCCTCTGCAAAATAATAGAGAGCTACCGCTCCGGCGGCCTCGAAGGCAAACGTCACCAACGCGATTTGAACAATGGTCCGTTTGATCTTACCAAGGTTCTCTTCACCCAGCAACGATTGCATGGTGGAGTACTCTTTCATCCGGGCACCCCCACCCATGATAAAGGCGAAGAACGTCGTCAGCGTCATGATGCCGAGCCCCCCGATTTGCATCAGGAACATCAACACCCAATGCCCGAGCGCGGTGAAGTACGTCGCCGTATCGACCACGATCAGACCCGTCACGCAAACCGCGCTGGTAGCCGTGAACAGCGCGTCGACAAACGAAAACGACTGTGAGATGGTAGCCCGCGGAAGCAGAAGCGCAAGCGTACCGAGCGCAATCAAGGCCACAAAACTCAGAAGGATTAGGAGCGACGGCTGGATATTGCTTGACATAATGCGCTTGCTGTACCGGAGAGCGGCAGGGACAAAAGCTATAACGAGGAATAACTGGGTAGTACTCAGGTAAATGCGCGTTAACGCGTTCGGCTGAAGGAGCGGATTGATGGCCAGCAAGATCGCTTCAACCTGGCCGGGGAGAAGGAGATACAGGAACACCATCAGCAGAAGGAGGTGTTCAAACCAGCGAGTGCGGAGATGCGTGATGCGTTCTTCCGCAAGAGCGAGCTTCAGGATCCCCTGGAGAACAAATCCATACAACACAACGATGTTGACGAGGTGAGAATAGCCTTCCAGCTCGGCAGAGAGATAGAATCCATACTCGGCTACGAGCGATCCAATTGCCAACGCCGAGAGCAGAAGCACCCAAAGGTTGATCACCTTCCAGAGCATCTTCCGATATCGTGCAACGAGGAAGGAGATCATCTAATCTTCTCTGACCGAGGGTATCGCTGCAGCATCCCCTCCTCGCGCATCAGCTTCTCGATCTCGTCTATTTCCATCGGTACAAAGGCGGAGACGATTTCCGCACCGGTTGAAGTGACGACAATGAGATCCTCAAGCCGGATGTTGATCTGCTCCTCGGGGACTCGTAATGCCGGCTCGATCGTGAAGACCATCCCCGGCCGCAATGGACCGAGATCCTGACCAACGTCGTGAGTCGCCATCCCCGTCCAATGCCCCAGTGATGTTCTGGGATTATTCGCCGAGGTCTTGTACGTGGAGACGAATTCGCGTGCCGCTTTCTCGTACGAAGGCTTTGAGAACTTCGATGCTGCGAGGATCTTCTCCATGTCGCTACTCGCTGCCTGTTTGATCTGCTGGGCCGTATGGCCGGGTCGAATGGCCTTGAGGATCGTCTTGTAACAAGCGAGATAGAATCCGTAGAGCTCACGCTGCCAGACGTTGAACCTTCCGTTGACCGGCCACATCCTTGTGAGATCGCTCATGTAGTAAGAGAAGTCCGGAGCGAAGTCCATCAGAAGGAAATCTCCATCCTGCATCACTCGTTTACCGGCATTGTAGTGACCGTACCATGCATTGGGTCCGCTCGCGACGAGAGAATAGTACGCCTCTCCCTGGGCACCGTTTCGGTAGTAGAAGTACTTGGCAACCGCGTCAAGCTCGTACTCGGTGAGTCCCAGAACCGTCGATCGCATGCACTCCATCAGCGCAAGGCCCGACAACACTGTTGACTTCCTGATAAGTGCAATCTCGCGGGGACTTTTGATGAGACGGAGATCGTCGAGGATGGGCGTGAGATTCTTCGTCTCAAAATGGGGAAAGCGCGATCGTACAAGTTGAATCAACTGCCCCTCGCGGGGAGGCCGGCCATCAAACGGGTCGGCGGCTGCGTCGCCGATGGCGCGCAGGGCAAGATCACGACTCATCGCAAAGCCTTCGGCGGGGGCAAACGGCGTGTAGAGCGTCGTGACTGCACCTCGTCCGAACCGTGCGAGATGCTCATTGAGCAGATCAATGCCGTAGACGGCATCGATGCCGGAGAGCGTTCTTATCAACTCCTCATCTTCCGCCGAGAGCAGTTTCCCTTCGCTTCGTTCCCGGCGATCGTTGCGATGCGGAAGATAGAGGGAGGCCCGGTGCAAGGAACCGTCGAGCAGAAGGTACGCGTGCGGCGATTCTATCCCGCAAAGATAGTAGAACTCGTTCGATTGCCGGAAGCGCGTGTACCCGGCGGGACTTGGTGCCCCTTGAAGGAGAGCAATCGCATCGCGTCCGATTGCATCAAATACGGATGCGCGACGTTGCGAGAACTCTTCAGGGGGAAAATCAAGTGTAAAAAGAGGAACTCCTTCTTGCGCAAACGCTGCTCCTCCCACAATTTGAAAGAGGAGCACAAAACAGGCCTGGCGCAGCATAGGGCATCTCCTTATTGATGAAATCACAACTATCCGTAGCGTGAGGGTGAAGGGCGGGAGGAGAATCGTTGAATCGGACAACGCTATGTTCTGATCAACGCCAGCATTTCTTTTACCCCCGTCTCCAAGCCGACAAACATGGAGTGTGAAATAATTGCATGGCCGATGCTCAGTTCGTCTATTTCACGGATTGCGGCAATCGGGGAGACGTTCGCATAGTTCAGACCGTGTCCGCCGTTGACTCCCAGCCCGATGGATTTCGCGAGCTTCGCGGCGTCTTGTATCCGAACGAATTGCTCGTTCTGTTCGCGTTCAGAGCGGGCATTTGCGTACTCACCAGTGTGGATCTCTATCATATCGGCGCCAATCTCTTTGGACGTTTCGATCTGCTCCCGTATGGGATCAACGAAAAGGCTCACTTCAATCTTGTTCTCATGAAATGTTCTAATG
Source organism: Bacteroidota bacterium (assembly GCA_003453835.1). Taxonomy (GTDB): domain Bacteria; phylum Bacteroidota; class Ignavibacteria; order UBA10030; family UBA10030; genus UBA10030. The sequence continues at coordinate 17,107 of DMMN01000282.1, forward strand.
ACATCTTCGAGGTGGCGTCGGTCGGCTCTCACATCAAGCCCACCTTCCGTCGTGAGCTCCTGGCGCCGCTCAGGAACAAACGTTGCAAGTTCGGGGAGCACCTCGAGGGCAACCCGAATGACGTCATCAACGGCAGCCATCTCCAGGTCGAGCTTTGTCGTGACGATCCTTCTGAGGGCCCGGACATCTTCGTCTTTTATATGTCGTCGATCCTCCCGCAGGTGGCAGACGATCCCTTCTGCCCCGGCCTCCTCACAGATCTTGGCCGCCTCAATCGGGTCCGGCTCTTTCCCTCCGCGGGCGTTCCGCAGGGTGGCGATATGATCGATATTGATTGCTAAACGCATAACTCCTCGTACCATGTTCGGGAATAGGCGTGGGGAATATAAGAAATTTCCGGGTGTTTGTGAATTTGAGAAAAAGGCTGAATTCCCGGCTCTTCCCGGAGAGTCCGCGGGGGTGAGGCTCCTGCAACCTTTCCCGGCAAACCATCGTAAGTGGAATTGGTTTCCACCCCCATTCAATCGAGGTTTCCTTATGAGAACGCGAGCAATCCTAACGGTCCTTCTCCTGGCATTGATCGTTACCGGTTCCCCCCTGAACGCCCAATCGAAGAAAAAGGATCAGACCCGCACGACCAAGCATGAAGAACTAGGCGAGCGGATCGGCACCATGGTCGAAGAGGTCATCGCAAAAATCGGAAAAGGCCTTTCCCTTACAAGAGAAGAGGAGGACTTGTTCTCCGTCGACAGTCTGAAGCGGCGCTCAAGACGCGGCATCAAGGTCGACAGCGACGAGAAGAGCGTTACCTACGAGGGGACCGTCCGGATCAATGAAGATGAAATCATCCGTTCGAACGTCATCGTGAAAGGGGGCGACCTGATGATCTATGGCAAGGTCGAAGGGGATGTGCTGGTGGTCGGGGGCGATTTGTATATGAAAGACGGGGCGAGGGTCACGGGGAATGCGAAGGTGATCAACGGCGAAATCTTTGAAGAGGATGGATCGGCCATCGACGGCTATATCGACCGGTCCAGCACCAGAGCTTCCTCCTACCGTGAGGAGGAAGATCGGTTCCGGCGCTCCTCCTTCCGCTTGAACGCACCCTGGGTGAGCGAGACAACCAACCTCGACAACTTCATCTTCCGTTACAACCGCGTTGAGGGAATCTTCCTCGGAGCGGGATCCGAAAAGCGGTACTATTGGGATGGATGGAGGGATTACAGTGTCTACGGCTCCATCGGTTGGGGCTTTAAATCCCATCGCTGGCGCGGCAATCTCGGCCTCAGCCGGCAATTCCTCGTCGACGACGGGCACCTGCTGGAACTCGGCGTGGAGGGACACAGCCTGACCGACACCAAGGATCACTGGATTATTTCTCAAGGAGAAAATACCGCTGCAGCATTTCTGATTCACGAAGATTACCGCGACTACTTTGGGCGCGAGGGATATGGCATCAATGCCGGCTATGCCATACAGGAAGAAGACATGACCATCCAGGTGAAGGCGGAATTTCTCTCCGACCGCTATTCCTCCCTGGACAACCGGACCGAGTGGTCGATGTTCGGCGGCGACAAGGTGTTCCGCCCGAACCCACTGATCAACGATGGGAAGATGACAAGCATCCTCACATCGGCGGGGCTCAGCACGATGGAAAAAACGCTTCGCGGTACGGAAGGGTGGAGCATCTATAGCACCGGAGAGTTTGCCAAGCGACGGTTCGGCGGAGAGTTCAGCTTCAACCAGTACGTGCTCGATGTACGCCGCTACCAGCCGTTGGGACAATATGATAACATTAACATCCGCCTCCGCGCCGGAACCTCGGAAGGAGTGGTGCCCACGCAGAAGATCTTCGAGATCGGCGGGTTGAGCACGCTCCACGCGTTCCCGTTCAAGTCCGAGATCGGCAACCGGATGATTCTTATGAACGCAGAATACATCATCAATGGCGATTTCCTCGGGGAACTCGATTTCTGGCCGAGCTGGCTGATGAGCGGTTTCAACTTCATTCTCCTTTCGGATGCGGGCTTCGTGCGTGAAGTTTCCCCACTCGTTTCGTGGACCGATGGCTTTGAGGATATTCGCTGGACCGATTTCAAACACAATATCGGGGTCGGACTTTCGAACCGGAGCGGGTCGATGAAGTTCGCTTTCGTGTGGCGGACGGACCGGGCCGACAACGCAAAATTCATTTTCCGGATTGCGCGACCATTCTGATCCCTGCAGCAAGGACTCCATCCCATCAAGTTGAGGCTTTCGTAGGAATAAAAAAGGGTCGGATTCATCATCCGACCCTTTTTTGTTGCTGAGGCAGAATCCTCCTTCTA
>DMMN01000162.1:0-3373 GCA_003453835.1 Bacteroidota bacterium
CAACGAGAGAGACGAGACCTCGCTTGCAGCAAGTCTCCGCGCGCTCTGCGTCCGCAATATCCCTCGCGCGAATTTTCCGGGCAGAAATTTAGAAAAAAAACGGAAACATTCCAACCAGAATCTTCTAGTCGCGGCATGGCTCCTTCAGTCTGGAGTTGACCCAACCTTCCGACGAACGAGAAGCGAAGCTTCAGCGAAATCGTCTCGTTCCCGGAACATCCGCATCCGTTGGTAAATGTACTCACCTTGACATTCGACCCTTTTTTTGGTATACTTTCCACGCAATTTTCACGAAAAACGAAAGCGCCGGAATAAATCACCGAGAACCACACGAGCGACTTCACGGCAAATAGAATAGCGCAAAGCGGTAGGGGAACACATCCACGCCCCGAATCCTCCCTTCCTCGAATGCCTCTCCCTTCTTTCCGGTCTCGTCAGCATCAATCAAGTTTCTTTTACCTCGTGCCAAAGATGAAGGGAAAGGCGTTGGTCCACGGCGCATGATTACGAAGTACGGTTACGATGTGTTCTTCACCATAGCGGGTATTTGTGTCGTCGGCGTCTTCCTGGCATCAGTCTTTGTCGAGCCGAAAATAGTGAAGTACGGTTGCATCGCCCTTTCGGTCGGACTGTTTGCCTTCGCTGCCAATTTCTTCCGCGATCCGGAGCGCACAACACCCGCCGGCGACAACCTCATCGTGTCGCCNNGCGCTATGTGGAGGGGGAGTACTTTGCCGCATTCGAGGAGAAGGCGTCCGAGAAGAACGAGCAAATGATCATCGGGATGGAGGGGGCAAAAGGGAAAGTTCTTTTCAAACAGATTGCCGGCTTTGTTGCTCGACGTATCGTATGCACCTTGAAGGAGGGGGACGAAGTCAAGGCGGGGGAGCGGTTCGGCATGATCAAGTTCGGATCGCGGGTCGATGTGTTCGCGCCGACCAGTGCTGTTGTGCGCGTTTCAGTTGGTGATGTTGCGGTGGCAGGCGAAACGGTGCTGGGGGAATTTCACTAACCATCTTCAGGGAGAGTTGATTGATGAAAATCACTCGAGCCGTCGTTCCCAGCTTGTTTACGGTGCTGAACGTGTTCTGCGGCTTCCTGGCGATCGTCCACGCAGGCAATGGGAAGATCGAATTCAGCGCGTGGCTGATCATTCTGGCAGCCGTCTTTGATTCGCTTGATGGCGTGATGGCCCGAATCACCCGCTCGTCAAGCCAGTTCGGAGTCGAGTTGGACTCGCTCGCCGACGTCGTCTCCTTTGGGGCCGCCCCGTCCATCTTGGTCTTTCAAGCCTATCTTCATTCATACGAGAATATCGGGATACTCCTGAGCGCGATGCCGCTCGTGTTCGGCGCCATTCGGCTGGCTCGGTTCAACGTCCAACTGATCGGATTCGAGAAGGAGTACTTCAAGGGTTTGCCCATACCGGTCGCGGCCATCACCATCTGTGCCTACATGCTCACCTACCACGCCGAAGAGACGGGTCTCACCGGCTGGAATGGTGACGGCCTGGTGGTGCTCGTGGTCTGCCTTTCGTTGTTGATGGTGAGCAAGGTTCGATACGACACGCTCCCCAAATTGACGAGGAAAGGGATCCGTGCTCATCCGGGGAGGGTGACGATCTTCACCATCGCAGCGCTCGTGGTTATTCTTTCAAAGGGGAGCTACCTCTTCGCCGTCTTGCTCGTAATGATCGCGTACGGCATCGTCCGGTCACTTGTTGAGTGGGTTCGGGGCGTGTTGAGCCATGTAGAGAAGGATCCGGATGAAGAAAGCGAGATTTCCAGCATCGATATCTAAGGCCAACTCTGGAGAAGGCTGTGTTTCGCTCGAAGATCATCGTCACGCTTCGCAAATCGATCCTCGACCCTCAAGGAAAAGCGGTCGAGCATGGGATTCATTCCCTCGGATATACAGCCGTCAAGAGCGTTCGGATAGGCAAAATCGTTGAGCTCTCCATCGACGCCTCGAATAAAGAAGAGGCGGAGCGTGTCATTCGTGAGGTAAGCGAGAAGCTTTTGGCGAATCCCGTGATGGAGGATTTCACATTCACCATCGAGGAATTATAGTCGGCTTGCCGAACAGGGATAGAAGGGTGAAGAGGTTCTGATGGGATGTTGGGTCACCATTATCAGTTCAGTCCACGGATTGCTGTCGATCACTTGAACCGAGTCACGAATCAACCACTTCCCCCGCAAGATCAATGAAGCTCAGATTCGCCGTCGTCGTTTTTCCTGGCTCCAACTGTGATCATGACGCGCACCATGTTGCCGGAACGATTCTCGGTCAAGATGCGAAACTCGTTTGGCATAAGGAATCGTCGTTGGGTGATGTGGATGTCGTGATTCTGCCGGGTGGATTTTCGTACGGTGATTATCTTCGCTGCGGTGCGCTTGCCCGGTTCTCTCCGATCATGAAAGATGTCGTCCGGTTTGCCCACAGCGGCGGCGTGGTGATGGGCATCTGCAACGGATTTCAAGTTCTCACGGAGGCAGGGCTGCTTCCCGGCGTGCTTCTTCGCAACACCTCGCTGAAATTCGTCTGCGACTACGTGCATCTCAGGGTGGAGAATCCCGATACCAGATTCACGGGACGTTGCGTGAAAGGCGAGGTGCTCGAGATTCCCATCGCTCACGGCGACGGCAACTACTTCACGGACGAAGAGACGCTGAAGCGCCTCGAGGACGGCGGCCAAATCGTTTTCCGATACTGCGATCGGGCGGGAAACAGTACGGACGAAGCAAAACCGAACGGATCGCTCTCAAACATCGCCGGCATCGTCAACGAGCATGGGAATGTGCTGGGGATGATGCCTCACCCGGAGCGCGCCTCCGATCCGGCATTGCATCATACGGATGGCAGAATTATTTTCGATTCGCTGATCGAGAGCTTCATCCCCGCCTTGTCCCACTAGCAGGCTCTTGAAAAAGCCAAAAGCATCGGCCACGAAGCCACAAGGTCACAAAGAAGACAAAGAAGAAGAGCCTGTTTGCCAAGCAGACTACGGTCCAGATACTGTTTCACCTTAAATGACTTTGTATCTTGGATCTTGGTGGCTCACAAAAAGTGATTTTCAACAACCTGCGGGGCGGGCGGGTATTATTCACATCTTACGTGAAAGGGACGTTATGTTCGGTTTGGGAACACCGGAAATCATTCTCATCCTTCTCGTGATTCTGATCTTCTTCGGTTCGAAGAAAATTCCCGACCTCGCGCAAGGTCTCGGCAAGGGGATACGGGAGTTTCGAAAGGCCGCACGCGATGTTCAGGATGACATCGAGAAGGAAGTGAAGCAGATCGATACGAACAAAGAGAATAAGAAAGAGTAGTTTCTCTCCACCGTACCTCTTTCGTGCCTCTCCCCAGCACACCC
>DMMN01000162.1:3528-3654 GCA_003453835.1 Bacteroidota bacterium
GTGCGGCTCGAAGATTCTTGAGAACTTCACGTCCTTGTACGATGCGACGGCGGTCGTCCGCCTCAAGGAGGCCGATGCAATCCTCATCGGCAAGACCAACCCGGATGAATTTGCCATGGGCTCATC
>DMMN01000289.1 GCA_003453835.1 Bacteroidota bacterium
GGAAAGAACAGAGGGAGTCATCCAAGGCGTCGCCAACAGCAAAAGGACCAGCGCACCGGCACCGATGGCAGCGGTAATCCCCACGGACGCTCCCACGAGCGAGCGAACCTCTTCCGGAGCATTCCGAGCAACCGATTCAGCGACGTATTTTGTGACTGCGCGGCTGATCCCGAGATCAAGCAACCCGAAATAACCAAGAATGGCCCACGCCAGAGCGAGCAGCCCGAATCGCTCTGCCGAGATTCCAGCAAGAATCATCGGAATCGCCCAGAGGGCTAACAACATCGTTGCCGCCTGGGTCGAGAGGTTATAGAGCGAGTTGCGGGCAATCCGAATCCTCGTTCCTGGTATCCGCTGTTGCGTCACGATTTCATCTCACCGAGGTTGAGGGGCGGGTGGTGCGTCGCGGTCGAATCCTGCAATGGTTCCCCAGCAGAGCGTAATGATCAACACGGAATCTCGAGCATAAAACTGGGGTGAGGTGATCGAGATTAGGAGCATCGCTATGAGAATCGCGACCGCCGAAAGAAGAAGTGGTCTCCGAGGATGGTCACGATGACCCAGTGCCAGGCGAACACCTGCAAGGATCTTTCCACCATAGGAAGCTAGAAACGCGACGAGCCCTAGGATACCCAGCTTGAACCACAAATACAGATATGCATTGTGAACATAGATCGTATGTAGCGTCGTTTTTCGCAGCAGACTATAGAACGTGTATTCCGCGCCCAGTCCCGATCCCATGATGGGACTTGTCCAGATGGCGCTCCAGACTGCCGCAGATTCCACGAGCCGATTGGCTAATGAGATATCCTGGGCCGCCCCGGCCGTCGAAAACAAACGAAGGAACACTGTTGAGATGAGTGCCGAGAAGATTTCATGAAAAAACACAAGCATGATCCCGATCGCTGAAACACCAACGACCAAAACCAGGCCTGCGAGTTTTCTCCGCTCTCTCTTCTCTCCAAACGAGAAGAGCACAATCCCTCCGACGAACGCTCCGACCCAGTATCCACGCGAGAAGGTCAAGACCAGCGCCAGGGAAAACATGGAGACGAGGACGAAGCAGAGCAACCGAATGGCCCTACGATCGCTGACCATCCAGATGGCGGCTCCCGTCAGAACAACCGCCATAAAGAGAGGTTCGTTTGCGGTCTGACGCGCACCGACAAGCTCCCACAGGTATGACGCCACCAGCGCTCCCGTACGGTACTGCAAGAAGTTCTTGATCGCGATCCCGAGGGCTAGCAAAAAGAAAGCCCCATAGATCCACCAACGCCCTGTGGAATCGCGCAAAGCATCTCTCAGCGGGAAGTAAAGGAGGAAACCGAGGAAGACAAGGTATTCTCTGAGCCAGAGGAACATTTTGCTTTCACTCGCCAGGGCGAAAACCACTGAAAGGCTTGCCAAGAGAACAAACAGCAGGAAGGCGAAATCTCCCGAAGCCGTGATGAGAGATCCCCGTTTTATCACCAGGCGGTCAAGAAACCAAAGAGACAGAATTCCGAACAGAAACAGGGCAAATGCCGCCTCAAATATCGATACCCCTTCTGTTTTCTGCCCGAACAACACCGCGTGTCCAAGGATAACCAACGTCAACCATANNCGGCAAGTAGAGAATGTCGCCAACGATCAACCAGACGGCGATGACTATGGCCGGTACTGCCACGAGCCAGAGGAGCTCCCTCTTGCCAATCGGCACGATTCCCAGAGAAGACGAAAGCAACGCCCCCTGTTGTGTTACGGAACTCATCCCGTCATCGCTCGCTTTTCAACCGGAACACCGACCGCAATACTTGATAGCGATCGGGTGATTCCGTACGCAGATCAATGATTCGCTCCCGAAGGGCGACCAAGACCAATGTCAGAAGGCCGGCGGAGAACGTCGAGATCAATACGATCAGCAAGCGCTTCGGCTTTGCTTTTCGTTCGGCAGGAACCGCACGATCCAGCACGGCGACGGAGGGCAATTCCTTTTTCTCTTCGAACCGCGACTGCTCGTAGAGCGGGATCAGTACTTCAAGAATCTTCGATTGAATGAGAATCGCTCGATAGAGCCGAAAATGTTCCAAGGCAAGATCCGGGACGAGGCTAAGTTTCTGGTCGAGGATCCGGAGTTCCATTTTCCGCCTTTCAAGCTCCGGATTGGTGACACCCATCATCTGCGTCAGGAACTGCACCTCGATTTCTTTGAGGGTCTTTTCACTGTACAATTGCGCCACAGCTTTCGCGCTTCCTTGAACATCCTCCGGCACCGCCATCATCCCATGGTGTTTCTGAAAAGACGTGTACGCCTCTTCGTACACCTTCAAGCTGTCCTTCACTTCCCGGACGCTCTGTTCCAGGTAGGTCCGGTACTTACTTGTTGACTGAATATTCAATCCGTCGCTGATGGTATTGAGTACTTCGACATAGTAGTTCGCCATGGCAGCGGCACGCTGAGGGTCGGTATCCAAAACGCTGACGCTGATGTGCCCTTCTTCCGCCACATCGATCGTCACGTTGCTTTCCAGTTCCTTGACGGTCTTCTCCATCGAGGAATCCGAAATATCATACACCTCCATCAGATTGAATTTTCTAATGACGGCATCCTTGGTGCTTCGACTGTCGAGAATGGAAAGGAAATTGTACGTCGTCCCTCGAGCGCCCGCAAGGCCTCCCAGCGACCGCAGAGGTGCGATATCCCGAAGGGTTGATGTCAACGACCCTAACGAGCCGAGAGCGCCTGTTTCCTTGGGGGGCACGAAGCTAACCGTGCTTTCATACCATTTCGGAAGAAGCAGACTGATCGCAAGCGAAAGAACCGCCACGATGGCGCAACTGATGAAGAGAATCCGTCGTGTGCGCGCGATCAACGCTAGCAACCAGAAGAGGGAAGTTCCATTCAGTACGGCGTCCGCGGGTCGGGACGTTGAGTTCTGTTCAGACATAACGATGATTGGAGGATGATGAAGAGAATGACCGATTTGTTGTTGTACGTCTTGGGGGCTTCATGTTATCGTGTCACCTGGATGGCAAGAATGATGGTGGTCCCTACGGCAGCGACAACCGAAGCGATGTCTCGAACAACCTCGAGATAGTAGCGCGCGTCCCGACGGGGCTTCTTGGGAATCCAGATTTGATCTCCCGGGTCCAAGGATGTTTCTCCGGGCTCCACCCAATCCAGTGTCGATTTCTTGATAATTCTCACCTCTCCCTGATCGGCATATTCCGAGTAGCCTCCCGCTTTATCGATGTACTGTTGAATCGCAGCTCCGGACAGATATGGGAGATAACCCGGTCTGGAGACCTGACCTTGCACAAGCACGCCTTCGAGCTTGGACGGTACATAGACGATATCTCCATCCATCAGCACGATATCGTCTGAAGAGACCTCCCGTTCGAACACACGGGAGAAATCAACGCTGACAGAATACCGTCCTGCCTTGAGAGTGGAGAAGTAATAGACACTGTCGGACATCGAAAAATTGTGCGAACGCATATGGCGAGCGAAGTCGATATCGGGACCCACATACTCCCTTAACTCGTCCCTCTCCGCCTTTCTCAACACCACAGCCCCAGAAAGCAAGGCGTTTGCCGTGAATCCGCCTGCATCCTTGATCACGATCGAAAGTTTCGTTTTTCCATTGGAGACAGGATAGTATCCCGGGGATTTGACCTCTCCCACGACATTGACGCGGAAGTCCCGTATCTCGCTCGGTGTCTGTCCAACCACAACGCGATCGCCCGTTCGGAGTTTGACGTTCGCCAACCCCGTGGATCGATCGACGACCATCTCCTCCATCGGGTCCCCCCTGTCATTCATTCGTAGCACCCGGACCGAGCGAAGATCAGCGTCCGGCGTTGGACCTCCGGCAATCAGCAGGGCGTCGCTGAGGCTGTCGCTCTCGACGTATTCGTACACCCCCGGCGTGTTGACCGCACCGTAGACTCCAAGGAAGTTTCTTCCTTCGACTTTTCGAGGGACGAAGATCACATCTCCGTCGAGGAGAAACGGATTATGCCGGTCATCTCTCGTCGCGTAGAACTTCGGAATGTCCACGCGCAAGGTATCATTCCGTCGAAACACCTTGATGTTGCGCGTAGAGATCTTTCCAAATATTTCCATGACTTGATTGAGGCTGGGGTCATTGTAGATGCTTTGCTGGATTGGTGGCCGTGCTTCCTTATCCGTCGTGGCCTGAACCGTGACCGTCGCAGATGGCAGGAACACTCGACTTGCATCGACAATAGCCTTTTCGACTCGATCCGCCGGAGTCATCTCGAACTGGCCCGGGTTCAAAATGTTGCCAGTCACATTCACGAGGAACGATCGCGCTCGGATCAACGTCGTGGTGATCTCCCCAACGGTGTACTTCGAGCTTACCGATTGCCTCACCGACCTCTTCACCTCATCGAGCGTCCTCCCCGCAACGTTCAAAACTCCCACCGTCGGAACAATGAGATTCCCGTCAGGCGTGACCGTAAGAGTGACCGAAAAGCTAACCGGTCCCCACACTGAAACGGTCAGCATATCGGAGGGCCCCACAGAGTATTTGGCCGGATCGATCGGGCCTTCGAGAGCCGGCGTGGGAATAATACCGGACGGTGTGGTGCGACCGAGCATCTGATCCAGGACTGANNCCCGCCGATCCGGCAGTTGGGCTTTCGACGGATCAATGCAGGCCGACAAAGAAACGACGATCAACAGCAAGAAACGGAGTGCGTTCATTCATCTATCTCCCATATATTTCCGTATTAAGTACGGCAACAATTCGTTCTGCCGTTCTGCCATCCCACAATTCCGGAACGCTCCCGCTCTTCGGACGCCCATCGAACACATCGAGACTTTTCCCTACGACCTTTTCCACATCCAATCCGCACAATTGGTTCGTGCCGATCTCTACCGTGATCGGGCGCTCCGTGTTTTCTCGCAACGTGAGACACGGGATGCCGAGGTACGTGGTCTCCTCCTGGATGCCGCCGGAATCGGTGATCACGAGCTTTGCATGGTCCATCAGGCAAAGAAAGTCGAGGTAACCGATCGGATCCGTCAGCACCAGACTTCCGATCGATGCCGCTCTCTTCGAGAGTTCGAACTCTCCCAGCATCTTTCGCGTCCGCGGGTGAACGGGGAAGACGATCTTCGTTCGGTGAGAAAGTCGCTCAAAAACCGTGAGGATCTTCTCGAGGTTCTGCGATCCGTCAACATTGCTCGGTCGATGCAATGTTACAAGTGTGTAGTCACGGTCGGTCAGGTTGAGCTCACTCAGAACTCTTGATCCCTTCGCCTTCTCCCGATAGTGAATCAACGAATCGATCATCACGTTGCCGACGAGAAAGATTTTGCCTTCGTCGATCCCTTCCCGAAGCAAATTCACCACGCCGCTCGGCTCCGTTACAGACAGGTACTCGGCAATCGCATCGGTCAGAAGTCGATTGATCTCCTCCGGCATTGTTCGGTCGAAGCTCCGAAGTCCCGCCTCCACATGACCGACGGGAATGCCCATCTTTGTGCTCACCAGACTGCACGCGACGGTCGAGTTCACATCTCCCACCACCAGCACCAGGTCCGGCTTCTGTTGCTCCAGAACCTTCTCGAACTCGATCATGATCTTCGCGGTTTGGACGGCGTGCGAGCCGGATCCGACGCCCAGATAAAAATCGGGATGCGGAAGCTCCAGATCGTCAAAGAACACTTTCGACATAGCCTCATCGTAATGCTGGCCGGTGTGCACGATGAGATGCCGAATGGAATCCGCATATCGCCGAAACGCTTTGTCCACTGGAGCCACTTTCATGAAGTTCGGCCGGGCTCCGACGACGCTCAGAATGGTTTTCAATTCTCGTAGATCAGTTGGTGTGCTGAATCTCAGTATTGACTTGTAAGAAGCCTGACGTCTCAGAAGTTGATTCAGACGCAGACATCAGGCTTCTCAATCCGGGTCAGCGTTCTTCGTACATCTTCCGATAGTACTCCTGGTATTCGCCNNTGCCGGAACGAATGCTTCGGCTGCCAGCCAAGTTCACGTTGGATTTTCCCCGCATCGATTGCGTAGCGACGATCGTGGCCGGGCCGATCTCGAACAAACGTAATGAACGATTCCGGCTTCCCGAGATGCTGCAAAATGAACTTCACGACATCGATATTCTTCTGCTCGGAGTTCCCCCCAATATTGTAGATCTCCCCTTCTTTTCCCCTTCGCAGGATCGTGTCAATGGCTGCGCAATGGTCACTCACGTGCAGCCAGTCTCGCACGTTTCCGCCATCCCCGTAGACCGGCAACGGCTTATCATTCATTGCGTTGATGATCATGAGCGGGATTAACTTCTCGGGAAACTGAAACGGCCCATAGTTGTTCGAGCATCGCGTGATCACGATGGGCAGGCCGAACGTGTGCTGGTAGGCGAGCGCGAGCAGATCCGCCGATGCTTTGCTCGCAGCATACGGACTGTTCGGATGGAGAGGCGTCATTTCGGTGAATTGCCCATCCGGTCCGAGCGAGCCGTAGACCTCATCCGTGGAGACCTGAACAAACTTTCTGAGAGGGAACTTCTTGGCAAGCTCGAGCAGCACATTCGTTCCGAGAACATTCGTCCGCACAAACTCCGACGCCCCCTGAATACTCCGGTCGACATGCGACTCCGCCGCAAAGTTGATGACGGCATCGACACCATATTTGCGCAGCACCTCCTCCACAAGCGGAGCGTCGCAGATGTCACCGTGCTCGAAGGAGTATCGCGGATTTGCCTGTGCCTGCGCGAGGTTTTCAAGGTTTCCGGCGTACGTGAGCTTATCCAGGTTCACGATCCGATCATCCGGATGCTCGCGGAGCATGAAGTGGACGAAATTACTGCCGATGAAGCCCGCACCGCCTGTGACGAGAATAGTCATATCGTTCATTGATGGACTTGTGTATTGACGCGGCGATCAGGCGTCATTCTTCAACGTCCTGTCATTCGTCGAGCTTGAAAATTGTGTTCGGATCGGATTCGTGACGAATCTCGTCGACCGGTTCCTTCTTCCTTTCCCCGGCATAGAGCCTATTGGGGAAGTTGAAGACCCACCCGTGGACCGCGCCGATGTTCTTGTACGCATGCACAACGCCGGCAGGAATCAACACCCAGCGGGGGCTTCCCTCACCTGCTTCCAGTACCTGGGTATTCAGGTACGTCGGCGATTGTTTTCGATTGTCCCAGAGATACACGCGAAACGTGGAAGGCCCTACGAAACAGAAAAGATCAGCCTGATCCTTGTGTTCGTGAGGCCCTCTTGCCACGCCCGGCTCCGTGGAAGAGACATAGCTCATTGCGGGCAGGAATTCCTTTTCGATCTCGTCTTCACGGAAGAGCTCCATCAGCCAACCGCGTTTGTCGGTATGCTTGACGAGATCGCCGACGACCACTCCCTGGATCGGACCGTTCTTCAGTTTCACAGTTCTCCCGGACAGAATTGGCGAAATCTACGAAACAATGCCCGAAAATCAAAAATGCGAGGCATGTCCGTGCAAGATGAACTCTCTAAGAATTGAAAACGATGGAAGACGAATGCGATGAGTGAATCTTCAAAGCGGTAGCAAGAGGAAGGACTAAGAGAACCTCGATCTGTTGTTGTTGATTCGATGAGAAGCTAAATAAAATTTGAGCGAGAGTCAATTGCGGATTTCATGAGACCAATTGCAGGCCATCGGTCACATGCGCTCGGGGGCTCCGATTCCCAGGATTTTGCACCCGTTNNATGATCGTGATAGAACTTGTGAAAGGCGGTTGCCACATCGTGCAGGTAGTTCGTCAGTCGCTGCGGCTCGTAAGCCGAGCAGGCTGATTCGATGATATCCGGGAATTCGAGGAGGAGCTTCACCAGAGCGATTTCGGAAGGCTCCTTCAAGAGGGTGAAGTCGATCTCCGTACGATTCGACCGGGCATCGGAGCGAAACACTCCTTCGCTCTCAGCAAAGCGGAGGACACTCGCAATGCGCGCATGAGCATATTGCACGTAGTAGACCGGATTCTTCTCCGATTGCTCCTTCGCAAGGTTCAAATCGAATTCGAGATGACTGGAAACCGAGCGCATCAGGAAGAAGAACCGGACGGCATCGGGGCCGACTTCCTCGATCAACTCATCGAGGGTG
>DMMN01000113.1 GCA_003453835.1 Bacteroidota bacterium
ACAAAGAAGAAGATGAAGCAGAGAAGCGCGATGATTGTCTGTTTCATAATTATTCGTCCTCGATGAAATGGTACATATACGTGCAAATGAACGTTTCATCCCTATGATGCCGGCCGCGCCTTGGGGGTTTGAAGGATTCATCTCATCTTCGCACCCCTGAGTGTGAAGACCCTCCCCCAGGACGAGATCAAACCATGAATGCAGGTCAGCCAAAGAGAGAATAGATGATTTTTTGCCCGCCCCTCGGCATTCATCTTTATCAATACTAGGAAGCATTCTCACTACTGGGAATAGAGGATAGAGACCGTCTGCTGCGGTTGTTGATTATGACAGATTCTCAAAGACTTGGCTTGTTGCCCAAATACTGAAAATTCCACATGATTGGCATAGACATTGCACTTCTCCCACATCGCTCCTGACCAAACGTTTGTCGTTCCCCTTGTTGCGTGACGCGACTTAGAAACATACTCCCCTGGTTGTCGATCCGCGCTAAACNNGTTATTCCCGTTGCTCTGGTAGGTCTTCATGGAGTGTTTTCGAACGCGAAGATGATGAAACAGATCGCTTTCGAAAATCTCACGCACGATGTCCATACAATTCGGGAAAAGACTGCAAACTTCCTCACGGGCGTGGAAAGCGACCTTCGGTTACTCCAGAATGCCTCATTTGTCCAACGGTTCGTGACAGCCTTGGAAGGCTCTGCGGAGCCGGCAAAAGAACGAGTCACCGAACAGCTTGCATCGGAACTCCTTGCATTCGCAAGGACAAAACAAATCTATTATCAAATTCGAATAATCGGTAATGCCGGGGACGAGCTGCTTCGAATTGAATGCCAAACCCTGAGTGATAGTCTTCTGTCCTTCCGTTCGGCCCCTGTTTCGAAACTTCGTCAGGGTTTCGAATCATACTACCTGCTTGTCGCGGAGGGCCTGACGAAGGGTGAGATCGCCTTCACACCCGCTGAAGTCGCGCACGAGAGGACCGAACGTGTTCCTGTCATTGGTTTTGTGATGCCTTTGTTTGGGTCGAAAGGCCGGGATGGTTTGCTTATTGCGAATATTTTTGCAAAGGATCTCTTCCGCGTCATCGAGACCCAGCGACATCTCAATTTGCAAGGGAAAATCGTTCTGGTCAGCAGCGACGGACACTATCTCTATCATTCTGAAAAGAAAAAAGACTGGAACAAACTCCTTGCTTCCCGGGAAGATGACAATCTTCAGCATGACTATTCCCCTTCAATCTCTGCACAGCTTCTCTCGGGACAGGAAGGAATTATTGATGAAGGAATTGACGAAATCATTTCGTACGGCCCCCTGTTTTCTCCGCGAGGCACTTCGTTCACTCATCAGCCACATGCCTTCTCCAATCCATTTTTTGTTTTTGAGAGCCTTGACAAAGAGACCGTCCTTGGCCCTGCCTGGGCGTTCTCCCGGACTTTTGCAGGCTTCCTCATGATTTTCCTCATCACCTCCATAGGATTGGGGTTGCTTGCCACCAGACAATTCACCAAACCCATCGCGATGCTCCAACACGGTGCTGAGATCATAACGAGTGGAAACTACGGCCATCGCTTGCAGGTGGAAACGCACGACGAAATCGAGAATCTCGCTCAGCAGTTCAATGTAATGGCTGGATCGCTTGAAGCGCACGAACGGGAGATCCTGCGCCACCGGACTAAACTTCAAGAGATGGTGCAGGATCGCACAAGGCAATTGACCGAGGAAAAAGCAAAACTGCAGGCACTTCTGGATAATGTACCCAGTGCCGTAGTGCTGCTCGACCAACAATTTCAGATTCAAGCGGCAAGCGCCGCATTTTCGAGCGTCACGGGATGTCGTTTCGAAGACGTCCGCGGACGGGATTGCCAGTCTGTCTTCTGCAAAGACGGGTTCTGTCGGGAATGCGTATCAAGACAGGCAATGCTCTCCGGCAATACCGAAAGCCATATCGACAAAACCGCCGATCGCGCAGGTGCCGATCGATACATCGAGCATGTCGCCATTCCCATGAAGGAAAACGGCAACGTAAGCTCAATCCTCGAGATCATAACCGACATTACAAAGCGGAAACAACTGGAACAACGTCTCCTTCAAACCGAGCGACTCACGGCGGCCGGTGAGATGTCCGCGCTTATTGCACACGAGTTCAGAAATTCTCTCACCTCCGTCAAAATGATTCTGCAGCTTCAGCGTGAATCGAAGGGCCTTTCTTCCCGTGAAAGGAAGTCGCTTGACGTGGCCCTGAACTCGATTTACCACATGGAGGGAGTCGTCACGGAATTACTGAATTTCGCACGCCCCTCACCGATGGAATTTCATCCAGTGCAATTGTCAGACGTCATCAATGACAGCATCACCTTCATAGAATCACATTTGAGGAAGAACATTCGTATTGAGAAATTCCTGCGGGGACCTCTTCCCCCCGTTGATCTTGACGCCCCCCACTTCAAAGAGGCAATGATCAATATCCTGCTGAATGCCGCCCAGGCGATTGAGAACAAGCCGGCCATGAGAAGAAAAGAAATTGTATCCGTGCGCACTCACACTACGACCCTTGGGAAAGAGCTCCGCGATTTCACATTGAGAGACAACATGGGAGAAGCTCAAGATGACGACGGCGGGGTGCGAAGCGGACGAGAGATCACTCTCAAAAAGGGTACCCGTTGTATCCTTGTGGAAGTCAGCGATACCGGGCCCGGCATCCCGCGAGACCTCCTGAACCGAATCTTCGATCCATTCTTTACCACCAAGTCTAATGGCACGGGACTCGGGTTGCCCATGGTGAAACACACCGTGAATGCTCATGGTGGCGTAGTCACCGTTGAAAGCAGAAAAGGAAGAAATGCAACGTTGAGGATCTACCTGCCGCTAAAGGAAACGACGCATGCATAAATCGAAGGTGTTAGTGGTTGACGACGATGCAAAAATCCTCTTTGCGTTCCGTCAGGTCTTCCGGAAGGCAGGATATTCAACGATCACGGCAAGCGATGGAGAAGAAGCACTCCAGAAGATCTCGACCGAACAACCAAGCGTGGTGTTTATGGACATTTCAATGCCGAAAGTAGACGGGCTTGAAGTGCTCAGGAGATTGAAAGCGCAACATCTCACCGCACCGGTTGTTATTATCACGGGATACGGTACAATGCAGACGGCCATCAAAGCGGTCAAGCTTGGCGCGTTCGAATATCTTACAAAGCCACTCGACGTGAGAAAGATTCGGGAAATCGCAGAACGAGCTCTCGCAGCTGGCCAATCGACATTTATCTTTTCCCAACAACGGAAGCAACTCAAGGCAGATTTCGTCGATCGCTATGAGCTTATTGGCAACAATACCGGCATGCAGGAAGTCTACAAACTCATCGGATCCGTTTCGACAACCCCAAACGGCACACCCGTACTGATTCTTGGCGAGAGCGGAACAGGCAAAGAGCTTGTTGCCCGCACTATTCACAGCAACGGCGAAAACGCTGCAGATCCATTTGTGGCAATTAACTGCACTGCGTTTCCCGAGACCCTCCTGGAGTCTGAGTTATTTGGTCATGAAAAAGGCGCCTTCACGGGAGCAGGCGAACGGAAACTCGGTAAGTTCGAAGTTGCACGTGCCAGCACAATTTTCCTTGATGAAATTGGGAACCTTTCCTCCCATCTTCAACAGAAACTTCTGCGCGTTCTCCAGCAGCGGGAATTTGAGAGGCTCGGCGGAAACGATCCCATCCGGGTTGAAGCACGGTTTGTCGCTGCCACGAACCGCGACGTGAAAAAGGAGGTAAAGCAGGGACGTTTTAGGGAGGACCTCTTTTATAGGTTGAATGTAGTGGCCCTCCGCCTTCCGCCGTTGCGCGATCGGAAAGATGACATCCCTCTTCTTTCCCACTATTTCCTATCGAAATATAACGACAAGCTCAAGAAGTCGGTCAAGGGATTCTCCAGAGACGCAATGGCATGGCTTCGGTCGTACCGATATCCGGGCAACGTGCGGGAACTTGAGAATCTTATCGAACGCGCAGTAATGCTCGCCAAGGGAGGAATGATCCCGGTCGACGTCTTTCATGACTCACTCAGACCGGCTGCTCACGCCACGACGGTTTTTCCCATCCTCAATTCCGTCTTTAGTAAGTCCCGCCGATTCGTTCTGGTGCAATTTGAGAAACAGTTCGTTGCCGATCTGCTTACCAAACACCGGGGAAACGTTTCGGCAGCGGCACGAGCTTCCCGGATGACCCGACAGAATCTCCAGCGGCTCATGACAAAGCACAAGATCCGGGCAGAGTCGTTCCGGCAATGAACCCTATGACCTGAACCCTTCCTCGGTTTCTCTTCTTCGAATGCCAATTCCTCCTTTTCATACTGCCAAGCAACAATTGGCACCTTCCGCGCAACAGTTTCCGCTGCAATAGCATTTTCCCTTGTTTTGAGCCTTTTCTGCTGCCCTGAACCGCTGGCACGTCGATTGATTTGTCTGTCTTCGTACAAGGAAGTTTATGGCGAATCAACCACAAGTTATGGTCGTCGATAACGACGAGAATATTCTCTCCGCATTCGAAGATTTTCTCAGAAAAGAGAACTGCCAGATAGTTGCAGAAACGAGCGCGGAAGAAGCTCTTGCACATTTCACGGAACAGCGCATCGACCTCCTCATCACCGATATCAGGGTGAGACTTCATTCAGGCATCACGTTGCTGCTCCAGGTGCGGGCAGCGTATCCGCATGTCCCAACCATTGTGATCACAGGCCACCCGGATGTCATCACCGAAAAGGAAGTGCTGGAGTACGGTGCGGACTACTTTTTCCTCAAGCCGCTCGAGCTCGACAAGCTTCGATTCGCACTGAGAAAGTGTTTAGAAATCAGGACGAAGTAGAATTATGCCCATATCTTTTAATCCACTTACCAGTTTGCTGGAGGTCACATGAAAAAAGCTATCGTCGGTTTCCTCGCCACGGCGCTTCTGGTTCTCGTGTTTGCTGTGGAAAGCCACGCCATCCCGGCGTTTTCGCGCAAGTATCGAACAAGTTGCAGCACATGCCACTACGCCGCGCCAATGCTCAATGCATTCGGCAAAGCGTTCAAGAACAACGGTTATCGATATCCTGCCGGAGCGGATCCCGAAATGACAAAAGAAGAGCCGGTCAGCCTCGGTTCTGAGGCGTACAAGAAAGTCTGGCCCGATGCGATTTGGCCCGCGGATATTCCGGGGACGAGTCCTGTTTCGGTGTGGGCGGTCAACCGCATCAACTATGCAGCCCTCAGCGACGTAAAGTGGGAATTCGAAACGCCGCACGAAGTTGAGATCTTGTACGCAGGGACAATAGGAGAAAGCTTTTCGTTTTTCGGCGAAGTTGAGATAGAAAACGATGCCGGCGATCTTGAAATTGCTTTTCCGCTCGCGCTCCAGTACGACGACAACCCGGCGCTTCACGTTCGGATGGGAATGGTCCATGCAGATCCCACGCCAAACCATTTGAAGCTGACCCGCAATCATTACAATGTTGCGAGCTTCCGAAGCCGCAACGGCTGGAGATTCCGGGATGATCACGCCGGTTTGGAGGTGTGGGGTGCTGGAAACGGCTCGGGAGAAAGAGGCGGGTTTACCTACCGGGTTGGCGTCGTTAACGGACAGGGTCTGAGCGACATGAATAAGGAGAAGGACTTCTATGGGAAGATGACCTATAAGATCGGTGGACTTGGCGAAGTCGGCGGAACCGAGGGGGCCGGGAGCAATGCATCTGAATTCTTCCTCGATGACAACGTGACCCTTGGCGCCTTTATGTATACCGGTACGGCGTCAAAGACCGGCGTCGCCGATGAGGACTTCACCGTGTTCGGCGGAGATGTGGATTTCTGGTACCAGCGCTTTATTCTGAACGGCACTCTTATGTTGATGGATTCGCGAATCACCGGTACTCCGAAGCGAAATTCCATGGTGTACTATGCTCAGGCGAACGCTGTCCTCTATCCGTGGCTGATAGGATTGGTGCGCTACGAATGGGAGGACCGCGATACCGACCAGGACCTGGTGAAGCCTGTAAATGCCATAATTCCCGGCATAACATTGATGGCGAGGGCGAACGTGAAGCTCATATTCGAGTTCAAGAAATTTCTCGATGAGGCCAACAAGAAGAACGATACGTTCGGTTTTCAAATTAACTTCGGCATCTAGGAGGTCGTGCTGATTGTTCGCCTGTTCATATGTTTCCTTTATACGCAACATTGAGAAAAGGATCAATCATGACTAA
>DMMN01000229.1 GCA_003453835.1 Bacteroidota bacterium
GAAGAAAGGAATTGAAAATCACGCGAAGAAGATCTTCTCTTCCGTTCGGATCGTCGGCGCGCACTCGCAACTGGATTAGTTGATCTTGGTTGGCAAGCCTGACGGTGTCAGGCGCCTGAAGGCTCGAGAGGATAGGCGGTTGATTGCTCCGAAGCACATACAGGGGTAGAATGATACCGTTGCTCCTATAGCCTTCAGTGGAAAGGGCGGAGACCTCGATCGTGAATGTCCCTTGAGTCACCCTCTTGATTTTGAACGATGCCCGTGCCGAAAAGATACCGTCCCCCCTCACCTGATCGGGAATTGCTCCATCGTCACCGAGGGTGCCTGACGCAATCGAGGTAGAGCCGGAATGATCACGGACCAGGAACTGAACCTCAGAAACGCGTGACAGACCGGCCCGATGAGCGACTTTCACCGAGATTGCCGAAGCGAGTTCGATGAGATCATCGGGGGACTTCGTTTGGCCAAGCCTGATAGTGTCGGTGTCGATGATGGATGGGCTTAGGACGGCGTTGCTGACAAATGGAGCGTCGCCTGTGGCGTCGACCAGCCCCTCTGTTCTTCTCTCGCAACCGGCCAATACAAAGATAAGCACCAGTACGACCAGATGAGAACATGCCTGCTTCCGGGCTGCGAAGATGAATGGCGTGAAGAACCGAGAGGACGATGCGACCGAGGCTCTCGATTGAAGTAGAAGCTGCCGAACCGGACTGCGTGGTGAGTTAAGCCGACTCAAAGATTGCTCCCTTCCTAAGCATTGATGCTCGTAAACCGTAGCAATCCTTCTGGGTCAGCCTTTCAGTGATTGGTGTCGTGTAAGCAGGTGAAATGCCCGCACCATTGTAAGAAAGATCTTTTGGAAAGTCAAGGGCACTTTTCACAACGGAATAGTGAACGGAATGAAAGAGAAGCAAAGGACGAAGATAATAACGGCCAGCCATCCGATTCTCATGCGGGTTTCATCCAGAGGCGTCTCGTCGGGAACGGGAGGATGATAGAGCTTAACCAGGTATAGCGAGATCATACCCCAAATGAACCATCCCGCCCAACTGTATTCCGAGAAAGGGATGATCTGTCCGACATCCTGATGTTGGAGATAGCTGAGAAGAGTTCTTAACACAGACTCGACTACGGATGGCAGCCCCAGGAGAATGAGAACAACGAATGACACACGGGCGATGAGGCGGTGCTTTTCCCCAAACATCGTGTAGATGAGGTGGCCACCGTCGAATTGCCCGATCGGTATTAAGTTCATCGCAGTCACGAACAAACCAAACCACCCCACGCAGAGAAATGGATAATGGTAGATTTCTGACATAGGGGGAACGAATTGCACGGTTGGGTCGGTCAGAAAATGTGCGAGGATGCTGTACATCAGCGAGGGACCGAACTCGAGAGGAACACCTTGTGATGTTGGATCAGCATCGAGCGTGAAATCGTAGTTCGGATGAATGGAAAGGATGAAGTCCGTTTGAGGCAGGGCGAGGAGTCCGTAGACCAGAAGAAGAATACATGCGACGAAGCCGGCCAGTGGACCTGCCACGCCGATGTCGAACATTGCCTTGCGCGATGGTACGACGGAGCGTGTTCGGATAACGGCGCCGAGTGTTCCGAAGTTCAGGAAGAAGGGGAGCGGAGGAAATGGGAGAAAGAAAGGGAGCGTTACCTTGACATCGTGAAAACGTGCGGCAAAATAGTGACCAAACTCGTGCATGCCGAGGACGAAAAGTATGGCGAAGGAGTATTCTAGCCCGTATTCCAGATTCGTTAGTTCAAACGGATTTCGCCCGCTCCATTGTACGCCTGCTACCATCGTAGTGAAGAACGTCAGAAGCAGGAGAACGATATTGATGAGAAACTGGAAGCGAGGAATTGCTGAAGTAGGGTTTGCTGAGTCTGGTAGAGCGGGCACCTGCTGATCGTAACTCATCGAGAGATCTGATATCCTCTTATCGCCAAAGTAGATTCGATGAGAAGATAAGAAATCTTCGGGGCGAAACAAATGGAAAACTCCGATAGCGTGGGTAGCGTTCGGCTCCCACGCTGTCGGATAGAGCAAGAAGCATATTGTGCCAACGGCTGTGTTGTGTCAGCCGGCGGCGCTAGTTACTTTTCGCCGTGGATCTGGACTGAGGGCCTTGGTATGTCTGTCGGCGGCGGAATTGGAGTGCCGCTACGGGATTCCAGAGCGCTGCTTTCAATTGATCTGGACGAAGGTGTTTGAGTGATATTTCGCGCCGCGTAGGAGATTGCGTAGTTTGTCCCAATTGTAATTGTCAGAGCGACGATTACGGAACGAAATCGTTTAAGACTCGGGGAGGTAAGCATGGAAGACTCCTTTGATGAATGAAGAAAGATATGTGATTTAGGACAAGTTCTCGAGCAACTTTGCATCAAAATTCAGCGCCAATTTTAACTAATTCCTGAAGAAAGTCAAGTGAATTTGGGGAGTTCCGAGTTTCATCTGAAACCGGGCTTCGGAAGATCCAACTAGTGGCATACAGGCAAATGTTTAATGCGATTGCCAAGCATCAAACGCAGCGAGTCTGAAAATAGTCTGCGATTTTTCACTTGACATCGTACGGACGCGATGCTATATTCGTCGCAGACAACGACAGGTGAATTCATTGAGACTTTATCAGAAGATACTTCTCGCTTGGCTGGCTCTTCTCTTGTTTGGGGCGGCAACACTCCTTGGACTGCCACACCGAGAAACAACGGCCATCAGCTTAGTCGTGATAGCCGTGATGACTCTATTGGGACTGATTTGTCTTGCTGTTTTCCTTAGAGAGCCCAATCCGAAGAACAAACCGGTGTTCTTGAATTTTGCGATCTTCTTCATTTTGTCCTCCATTGCCAGCTTTCTGCCTGCGTTCATTGGCAAAGCATTCTGGGTGGAGGAGAGATTCGCTGGTCTCTTTGCATATCAATACAGCACAACTACTCCGTATTTCTTTCTCCCCTTTGCACTGATTTACCTCGTGTTCGATTCGCTGTTCAATGGCAGCAGCATTGCGAAGAAGTATTTGATGACATTCCTGTTGGTCGGGGGCGTATTTGCATACTATAATCATCCGATCTACCAGGAGCCAAAATATCTTTACTCCACGCAAGACATCGTTGACTTCAAGCTTGTTGCCACTTCCGTCGATGAATTGAAGAAGAAATCAGGTAGCGAACCGACCCCGAAAGAAATCGCCGCGACTATCGAGCTCAACGCCTGGGAAAGTGGGCGGCAGGTAGGGACGCTCTTCGAAGATGAGGAATTGCGTCGGGTGGAGGAGATACTTCCGTATCTGGCAGGCTCGAATTTCATACCGCTTCTTTTTCGACCGCTCTACTTCAGCAATATCTATATGAATGTTCTCTGCGTCGTGTTTGTCTTTCTGTTCTTCGGTTACCAATATAAGAACGATCCGCCCCAGGGAGCCTATATCGAGAAGATCTTGTTCTTGTTCCTGCCGTATTGCTCGCTTGAGATTCTGCATCATTACGGTTACATTAAGTCCGTCGAGTTTTCTACGTTCTTGGATTTTATGTCCATCGGCGGGCTCCTGAGCCTCCTCAACTTGTTCATGCTGGTGGTCTTCTTCAGTTTGCGGCTCAGGTTTATTACAAGCGTCAAAGGCGAGTTCTATGAACGAGAGCTGGTTTCTGACTCTGAACATATCAGTCGTTGGCGTGACGGTTTTGACGATCTTATTGTTCACCATTTTCTTAACCCGAAAACGTTTCATGGAAGGTTTCTTGCACCGCGCCCGCCACGAAACGAGTCCTAGTCTACTCCAGAAGATAATCCTAAAAATATTTGGCTAACTGATATCACCATAAAACATCGCGAGAGGTCGTATGGATCCTACAATTATTGGTAGAAGCAGATCGGTGGAAACGCTGAAGAAGCAAATCGGCAGGCTGTCCAAGAACAGCAAAGACATCCTCATCGTCGGAGAGCCCGGAATCGGCAAAGGAGTTGTCGCGAAGAGGATTCACAGTGACAAGCATGGAGATGCAGATGAGCGACATCCGTTTATGTCCATCAATGCGTCCGTTGTTGACGACAAGGAACTTGAAGCGGTGCTCTTCGGATTCGAAAAGGGAGTCCCGGGAATGCCTCCGACAACGAAGAGAGGGCTCTTTGAACTTGCAGATGGCGGGACAGTGATGATTGAAGAGATCGAAGATGCCAGCTTTAGAAACCAAATGAAGATCCTCGACTTCCTCAAGGAGCGAAAGACGAAACGGCTTGGGGGAGACGAAGGGAGAAGTGTGGACCTTCGCGTCGTGATGACGATGAAGAAAGCGCCCGAGTTGCTCCTTCATGAGCACAAGCTCTACGAAGAGCTATACGAGAAACTCGATCAATTCGAGCAGATCCAAATCCTTCCGCTCCGTGAACGCCCGGAAGATATCCCGATGCTCGTGAAGCACTTTGTCACCGAGATTTGTCAGGACCTCAATATCAAGGACGTCGCGATCGACATCAATGCGATTGATGTGCTTGTGCGACATACCTGGAAGGAGAACATTCGGGAATTGAAAGCGGTCGTCGACAAATCGATCCTCTTCTCGTCGGGAGGGAAGTTTGTGCTACCGCCCGAGTTGAGCGATGAGAAGACCGAAGTTGTGAAGATGATCAACAATGTTGTCACGGGACAGGAATTCGTTCTGGACAATTCGCTCGATGTGATCGAGAAAGGTATCATCGAGCGTGCCTTGCTCAAGTTCGGATTCAACCAATCCCGGGCGGCATCGTTTCTTGGGATGACCGAACAGACTCTTCGGTACAAACTGAAGAGGCTCGCCATCCCGAGCGCACGCCAACGCCATTAGTTGAAGGAGGAAGCAGGTCAGCCAAACGCCCTCGAACCGAGGGCGTTTGCGCTTCTGGTGGGCCCATCCCACCAAGCGTTCAAAGGTCGATCCAGATGGGATTCGTCAGGCAGAAGTGCTGCCGGTTGTCAAAAGTGTTCTCCCGCGAGGTAAATGCTTCGAAACGGACGTAGGAGGGTCGTGTGGGAGACAGCGTGACACTCTCGCTACGGTCAAATCCCTGACCATAGTTGTGCTCAAGCAGGGTCTTTTCGAGGTTTGACCCAATCTCTCCAATGAGGACGCGCAGCGACTGGATGTACCCAAACTCCTCGCTCGAAAGAACCCGCACGGAAAGATGATGGGTCGCACCGTGGCTTGTGCCTCCGAATGTACATTTCCCCCCATAAGCATTTTGCACAACGGCGTCTATCACCGGGCCGTCCGTGAGTATCGCCCGGCCCAGGCTGATCCCTTCGAGAATTGCCTTTTCCGAGAGCGGCATATCGACCTTCACCCCCGTCCTCATTCTCCCGAAAACCTGATTATCAGATTCCCTAAGGGAAACAAATGGAATGCTGAGCTGTCGAAATCGACTAAAGTTTCCGTGGGCATCATTCCCCGCGAGGGCAACTATTCGTCTTCCTCGAAGCAATTGCGCGATCCACTTCTCGTAACCGTCCCGATATCCTTCGTCGATCTTTCCGTTGAGAAACTGAATTCCATCGAGATTGTCGTCGTGAAGATCTTTCCCCGACCAGTTTCCCCGTCCCAACAACATTCGCTGGAGAAACGGAACCGGTTCTCGCGGATGCGCTGCAAATGCGAGAACACCGGGGTCCTTACGCTGCAGGATCTCCTGCACGGAATGTTCGCTTCTCGTTCGGAGCCATTGCTCAGCTCCGTCTCCAGATCCCGAGAAGAACCTACGCCCACCCAGCAGCAGCAAGTGAACATTGCGGCCGTGTTCGCTTCTACACGTCACTTCCTCGCCGCGGACAATTGAGACATTCGTTTGATGCTCGTTGAGGGCATCGATTTCGCGATTGAGCGATTTCCATTTCGGAAGTTCCGGATCATTGATCAGATAGCTATCGAGTCGATCGTCGAGATCGTATGAATGGTCGGTCACGCAGAAGAAGGAAAGCCCCATCGCTTCGCACAGAACGCGGGCGGCCTCAAGCGGCGATCCGAACTCCACCTGGTCAGCCGTGTAGTTCGAGTGCGTATGGGCATCACCCACGTGGAGGTGTGGGAAACGGGGGAGTGGCTCCGTCGCAACATACACTCTCAGTGGAGCGTGGCTCGCTGTTCGGTAGTTGTCATTGTGGTACGTTCTGATCGATCCGTTCGACTCGATGACCAAGGTCACGTCAAGGTCGATCCATCCGTGACAAGTGGAAACATCGAGCGTGAAGATCTTCCACCAGAGGGGCTCAGTCAGTTGGACTGAATCACCCAGGAGTCTTTTCGCCAAAACCGTTTGTCCCGCTGAACGGACATCAACGCGGATCTCCCTCAAAATGCTCGGGTATCTGTCTGCGTCTTTTGCCAGAATCAACAGGGGAAGAGGAGTTGCCGGTTCGATTCTATGCGGAGCATCCGCAAGGAGTTCAGGTTCGTTCTTCTTCAGAAAGCTGAACCAGTATCGAAAGCGATAGTGAGTCTCAGCGTAAAGTAACAGTGGGAGAAGGAAGGATACTTCCGACGCCGGAATCAATACACCCTCCCTTTCCACTTGACCTTCCCGCCGAAGAAGACTGCGCAAGGAAGGAGGAGGACGTAGAGAATGTAGTAGGCCTGAAAGAAGTAGAAGTACCTGAGCAGATCAGTTCGTTCAAGTCGCTTGAGCGTTTGGTAGAGGAAAGCATAGTCACCAATCAATTTCAGCATGATCGCAGATGCAGCGGGAAGGAAAGCACCGAAGCCGAGTCCGAGGAGAATCAATGCGTGTGTGAGAAAACCAACGACCATGATAGCAAAACCACTAAATTTCATATCGAGTCCGCCCTTGCCCCAACGTTGTTTCTGCCTCGCAAGTTCATTCAGTGTGGTGCATGGCTTGCTCAGTACCAGAACGTTCGGATCAACCGGGTAGAGATACTCCCATTTCCTTGTGCCAACAATTGCCTGGAAGAGCATGAAGTCCTCCGTAACACTGAAGGGAATCTTTCGAAAGCCACCCACATCCTCATATGCAGCCCTCCTGAATGAGAGATTGTTCCCGATGGTGCTGAGCGGATTTTGCAGTGCCACTGTTGCGGACGCCAACCCTAGCAAATACGCCCAGTCGAGCGACTGCATCCCCTCAAAGGCCCCGGATGCTTTCTGGAGTGTCATCCCTCCTACAATCCCGACATTGGGTGCGAAGCGTTTGGCGGTGTGCTCGATCCAGGTCGTGGGAACGGTGCAGTCCGCATCTGTGATAAGAACAATCTCCCCATGGGCTCGCCCGATTCCTTGCTCCAAGGCATTCGTCTTCCCCTTGAGAAGAACGTCTTCGCGCGCCGTAAATGAAAGGAAATTGCCGCGGCCCTTCCCCATTTCGTTACAGATTTCCGGTGTCCGGTCGGATGAACCATCATCCACAACGATGACTTCGTACATCTCTTCGGGGTAGGTCTGCCGAAAAACGGATTGGAGGCATTCAGCCAGATTCTGTTCTTCATTTCGCGCCGCGATGACAACGGAGACAAAAGGTGTTGCCTTCCCCGACGTGGAGTCTCGCGTATTTCGAATTCCGTAAATGAAGACCCCAACCTGGGAAAGATAAAGCAGTACAGCGATGAGAAGGGCAAGTTCTAAAGTCATGGGAGGCGAGGATTGAGCCGAATTCCTCTTTCTTCAAGCCCGTCAAACAGCAGGTTCAAAATATCAACGATCTTGTTCTTTGTTGCGTAATTATCATGCAGAAGCAGAATGGAGCCTGTTTCTGCTTTCTTCAGGACTCTCCTGGCGATGGCCGCTCCGGTCGCGTCACGGTAATCCTGTGAATCGACATCCCAGAAGACCAGTCTATGCTCTGTTTGCTTTGCTACACTCAACGTTCGTGAGTCGAAGTAGCCGTAGGGAGGTCGGAACCAGACCGGCTTCGTTCCAATTGCCTCTTCGATCACCTCATCAGCCCTGACCACTTCATCGAGTTGGAAGCGGCGGGATCGAAAAAAGAGAAGTGGGTGTGTGAACGTGTGGTTTCCGACTGCATGGCCTTCGGATGCGATGCGTCTGGTGAGATCGGAGTATTTCTGGACGTTCTTACCCACCAAGAAAAATGTCGCCCTCGCGTTCCGCGTGGCCAGAACGTCAAGAACCTGTGGAGTGACCTCGGGATTCGGGCCATCATCAAACGTCAAGTGGAGAGCATGATTGTGCGTTCTCCAATAGATTGATGGAAACAGTCTCTCTCCGATCTTGCACAGAAGTGAGTTCACCGTTCGAGTGTTCTTTCCTTCCAACGAATAGATTTGAACTGTGCGATCGACGCGGCGATGACAATATACGGAACATGCAGTAGCTCTGCAACGGCAAACTGGTGCAGCAGAACGTGTTGGCGCATAAGTACAGCACCTCGCTTCAACGTCAGATAGTCCACAAGCGCTTTCGTCAGAAATGCAGCGAGGGCGACCGGCCACAACCGTGCGTCAAAGAGGGAAGCTATTGCAGTCGTGAGCAGGAAAACAAAAAACAGATTCAGGACAACGAGCCTCCAAAGAATGGTTGGGTCTTCATAGTGACCTTTTTTTGAGGCCCAACGTACGCGTTGACTCCAGAAATCGGCTATTGATTTAGCCGACTTTGTCTCAACGANNCGCCCCGCGGACCTCACCGAAATTCTCTGCAGAAGGGTTTCGTCGTCGCACGTTGCCGAATCGGTTCCGAATCCTTCAACCTTGGTGAAGATGGATTTGCGATACCCGATGTTTGCACCGTTGCAGAAGATCGGCGTGCCATTCCCGATAAGCCCGGCCGCTGTGGTGATAATTCCCAAGAATTCCAGACTGGATAATCTGGAGA
>DMMN01000175.1 GCA_003453835.1 Bacteroidota bacterium
CCAGAGATGGTGAGGCCATCTGGCTGTACATCCAGTACAGAGCCGATCGGGGCGAGGACGGCGGTCCCCTCAAGATCGTCGGTTCTGTGCAGGATATCACGGAACGCAAGAAGGCGCAGATTGCTTCCGAGGCAAGCAAGAAGCTCTTCCAAGCCGTCGTCGAAAACAACATCGACGCCATCGTCCTGCTCGACCAAAACGCCAGGGTAACGTTCGCGAGCCCGTCGGCAGAGATGATCCTGGGGTATTCCCCCGCCGACTTAATCGGGAAGAGTGCCCTCGAACATATTCACCCGGATGACGTGGCGGAGATGCGCGTGGTGCTGGAGTTCGTTCTCCGCGAACCGGGAGCGGCGAGTCGAAAGGAGTACAGAGCTCGTCACTCCGACGGTCATTGGGTATGGATCGAGGCGATCGTCAAGAATTCACTCGCGGCGACGACGATCAATGCTATCGTCATCAATTATCGCGATATCAGCGAGAGAAGACGAGCGGAGGAAACCGTCAGGGCAATTCAAAGGGGAACCGCGACCGCGGCAGGCGAAGAATTCTTTAGAAGCCTGGTGTTGGAACTCAGCAAGTCCCTTCAAACCCGCTACGCGTTTGTCGGAAGGATCCGTGCACGGGACGGGAGCAAGGTCCAGACCATAGCCTTTTCGGACAGGGGCTCCATCGTCGGCAATATTGAATACGAACTCCAGGGCTCTGCCTCCCGAGCGGCGATCGACCAAGGATTCAAGTTTCATCCAAAAGACGTACGCCGTGCCTGTCCCGATGATCAGGTCGTTCAGAGACTTCAAGCGGAAAGCTTCCTTGGCGTTCCCCTCTTCTCGTCGAAGGGTCACGTGTTAGGCATCTTGGCCGTCCTCGACGATCGGCCAATGGCAGGGAGCTCCATCTCAACGTCGTTTCTCAAGATTTTTGCAGCACGGGCGGGAGCGGAACTTGAACGGCTCCGATCGGAAGAGCGGAGTGCGATGCTCGCTCAGGCCGTGGAAGGAGTCTCCGATTGCGTGAGCCTCACGGATCTCGACGAGAACATCATTCTTGTGAACGATGCGTTCTTGAAAACGTATGGGTATGAAGAGCACGAGATCATCGGAAAGCCGATCGAAGTACTGCGATCGACCAAGAACGATCCGCGCGTCATACGATCGCTCCTCCAGTCGAAAATGTCGGGAGGCTGGAAAGGAGAAATATGGAATAAGCGGAAAGACGGCACCGATTTTCCCATCGATCTCTCTACCTCTGTTATTCGGGACGAGCATGGAACCCTCGTGGC
This sequence comes from Bacteroidota bacterium, assembly GCA_003453835.1. Lineage (GTDB taxonomy): Bacteria > Bacteroidota > Ignavibacteria > UBA10030 > UBA10030 > UBA10030. Next base: position 1,283 of record DMMN01000175.1, read on the forward strand.
TTTTGCAGGCATCGCGTCGGACATTACGGAGAGAAAGAAAGCGGAAGCGGAACTTGTGAAACTGAGGCGCGCCGTAGAAGCGTCGAGCGAAGTCGTCTTCATGACGGATCCTCAAGGCATTATGCCCTACGTGAATCCTGCCTTCACAAACGTCTACGGCTACTCCGCTGCCGAAGTGGTCGGTCGGGTCACTCCCCGCATTCTTCGTGCCGGCCACTTGGATCCGAAAATCTACACAGGCTTCTGGAGTACGATCCTCAACAAGCAGTCTGTGACGTGGGAGATCGTCAATAAGACGAAAAGCGGTAAGTTGATTACCGTCGATAGCTCGGCGAATCCCATCCTGGATCGGTCGGGGAACATTCTTGGTTTTCTGGCTATTCAGCGGGACATCACCGAGCGAATTCTCGCGGAGGAGGCTGTTCGTGAATCGGAAAAACGGTATCGATCGCTCTTCCAGGGCAATCCCCACTCGATGTGGGTGTACGATATGGAAACGCTGGCGTTCCTCGATGTCAATGACGCGGCGATCGACCACTATGGATACTCCAGACCCGAGTTCTTGTCCATGACAATTGCCGAAATACGACCGCCGGAAGACGTGCCCCGCCTTCGCGAAAGTGTCTTGCAGAGAGGCGACAGATTCTATGCGGCCGGACTCTGGCAACATCGGAGGAAGGATGGGAGAATCATTGACGTTGAGATCGGCTCGCATGCAATCGACTTCGCGGGCAAGCGTGCGACAGTGGTGCTGGCCACCGACGTCACGGAGCGCAAGCAAGCGGAGGAAGCTATCCGTGACAAACTTCAACGGTTGCAGCTCTTGCGAGAACTGGGAATCGTCTTCGCCCGCTCGCTCGATCTCGACGCGCTCTTGAGAAAAGTGACGGAGTACATTCCCAAACATATGGGCGTCAGCCGCGCGACGGTACTTCTCTACAGCGAGAGTCACGCTCGGCTGGTTAACGGAATCCTCCTTCCTGATGAGGCGGGAGGGCATCGCGAGGCTCAGTTGGCGCAACAACCGGAGGATCGAATCTCGGAGCGCTGCTTTGTCGATCGGAAAGCTATCATCGTGAATGATTGTACGGCAACCGATCTCATTCCGGCGGAACAAGTGAGAGGACTCAAGCTGCGTTCATCGCTTGCGGTGCCGATCATCTCGAAAGAGAAAAACCTCGGCGTGATGCGGGTCGACGATACCGAGCGCTATCATCGATTCAGCGAGGCCGACATTGAGCTCTTTGCACTTGTAGCCGATCAACTGGCAGTCGTGCTGGACAACGCGAAATTGTTCTCGGAAACGAAGAGAGCGGAGGAAGCTCTCCGTGTCAGTCAAGACCAACTCGCCCGGATCGTTGAAACCGTCCCGGATGGTCTGGTGATCGTCGATGCCGACGGTCGGATCACGTTTGCCAATCCCGCGGCGGAGAACATTCTGGGACTAACACACGCAACGATCACGTCGAGGGCCTACAATGACCCCGCCTGGAAGATCAGGGCCGTCGGAGGCGGTCGCTTTTCGGAAGAGGAGCTTCCTTTCACAAAAGTCCGTCAAACACGCCAACCCGTGTTTGCAGTTGAGCACGGGATTGAATACCCCGACGGACGATTCCGTGTTCTCTCGATAAATGCAGCACCTCTCCTCGAAGGGAACGGGGAGTTCTCAGGTATGATCGCTTCGCTCATCGACATCACAGAGCGCAGGGAAGCTCAGGAGGCGCTGCGTGAGAGCCAGTATTTCAATGAAAGTGTCATGGCAGCCACGCCAAGTATGGTCTACGTGCTCGACCTTGCGGACAAGACGATCGTATATCTTAATCACACAGTCGGGAAGGTCCTCGGCTACAAACCGGAAGAGCTAATCGAGTCTGGGATGATTGCCTGGCGCGAGGCAATCCATCCGGATGATGTTCCTCTGGTCGATGACATGCTCCATCGATGGGACACGGCGCGGGATGATGATATCCTCGCCATCGAATACCGGATGCGGACAAAAAAGGGCGATTGGCGGTGGTTTCTGGGTCGGGATAAGGTGCTCAAACGAAGTGCGGATGGAAGCGTCCGGCAGATCGTTGGAATGGCAACCGATATCACGGAGCGGAAGCAGGCCGAGGAGGAGATCCGCCGTTTGAACTCAGAGCTTGAGCAACGCGTGCTCGAGCGAACCGCCCAACTCGAAGCGGCGAACAAGGAACTGGAAGCCTTTAGCTATTCGGTGTCGCACGATCTGCGCGCACCGCTCCGCCATATCTCCGGTTATGTTGAAATCCTGAAGAAGGACGCATCATCAAATCTCGACGACGAGAGCAACAGGTATCTCTCGACGATCGCCGCGGCGGCCGTGCGGTTGGGCGGTCTCATTGACGACTTGCTTGCGTTTTCCCGGATTGGCAGAGCGGAGATCACGAAAGTCAAAGTTGATCTATCGGAAATCGTCAGAGAAACCCGGCTGGATCTTCAGACGGAAATTGGAGATCGTCACGTGCAGTGGAACATCGGTCCGCTACCCAAGGTTTATGGCGATCGCCTGCTGCTGAAACTTGTCGTAACGAATCTGCTGTCGAACGCAATCAAGTTTACGCAGAAAAAGGACTCTGCGGTCATTGAGATCGGGACCTCGAACGGGAGGACGGGCTACCGCGAAATGGTCTTCTACGTCCGAGACAATGGGGCAGGATTCGATATGAAGTATGTTCACAAGCTGTTCGGTGTGTTTCAGCGCCTCCATACGGCGGACGATTTCGAAGGGACGGGAATCGGTCTGGCCAACGTGCGAAGAATTATTCATCGGCATGGAGGACGTACCTGGGCAGAGGGGAGCGTAGAACAGGGAGCAACGTTCTATTTCTCGCTTCCGGATAAACCGTGACAGCCGTAGTGAGGATCTGCATCATTCTCGTTTAGACAACATAGGGTCGAATGTGGGAATCGACTAAATCACTGCTGCATCCTCCGGTTGTTGAGGACGTGGACGCCGCCCTCAACAGTCGCGTTGTGCATATGATCACACTTGCACTGCTCGCAAGCTTGATGATTACGATCTCGCTCCACGCCGTCTTCGAAGGTGATCGCTTCACGATTGCCATTCTTTCCGGAGAGGAAGTCTTCGTGTTTGTGGCCTTCTGGCTCAATCGAGAAGGTCGGCACAAACAGGCCTCGATTCTGCTCTCCTACAGCCTTCTTCTGACCGCGACGTTGCTGCTCTGGACGAGTAATAACGGGATCCACAGTACCAGCATTCTCATCTATCCATCCACGCTGGTCGCGGCAGGCCTCGTTCTCGACCGCAAATTATTCATCATGTTTTCAACGATCACGCTTCTTCTCATGGTCGGCATCGTTCTGGCTGAGATTGATGGCTTGCTTCCATCCGTTTTGAGAGATCATACGTCGCTCCAGGATCTCATCGATCTGACGGTCATTATCGGGATGACCTCCTTTTCCGTTGGATTGCTCGTGAACAGTCTCAGAGAGAACATGGCAAGGGCACAGGAAAACCAACGACTGCTCTTCGTGACCATCAAAGATCACGAAAAGCAAGCTGAACTCCTCCGAGAAAGTGAGGCGCGATATCGTCAAGTGGTCGAAAACGCCACGGATCTCATCTTCACGACAGACATCAAGGGGCGATACAAGTTTGCCAACGCTTCCGCCCTAAGAATGTCCGGGTATACGATGGAGGAGATTCAGGATCTTGCATTTACCGATCTCATCTTGACACCGTTCCGGGGGAAGACGCAATTCCATTACATGAGGCAGTATGTCACTCACACACCATCGACCTACTACGAGTATCCTTTCATGACAAAATCCGGGTCGGCCGTTTGGCTCGGGTTGAATGCGTCGCTCATGCTCTCGGGCGGAATCATCGTGGGCTTCCATTTTGTTGCGCGAAATATCACGGACAGAAAACGGACGGAGGAAGAGATTCTGGCTCTCAATCAAGAGCTGGAGAAGCGCGTGCACGAGCGAACGGCTGCCCTGGAGATCGCGATGAAAGAGCTCGAAACCGTCAGTTATTCCGTTTCGCACGATATGAGAGCTCCTCTGCGGCATATCTCGGCGTACGTTGAAATGCTTCACAATCAGGTGCCTGTGCAATTGGATGAGGCGAGCAAAAGGTACTTGAACACGATTTCCTTCTCTGCCAAGTGGATGGGAATGCTCGTGGATGGACTTCTCAACTATCTCCAGATCGGACGAACGGAGCTTGTGAAGGTAAGAGTCGACCTGAACGCAGTCGTGACTGAAGTGCGGGCGAGTCTGGAGCAGGTCTCACAAGGAAGAGATATTGTTTGGCATATCGAGCCTCTCCCCATGGTCTGGGCGGACCGGGCACTGATCAAAATGGCGGTGCTGAATCTCATTTCGAATGCCGTCAAGTTCACAAGAAGAAAGGACCAAGCACTCATCGAGGTCGGTTGTTCGCCGGAACATGGAGATCATGAAGAGCACGCGTTCTTCGTTCGAGATAACGGAGTCGGGTTTGAAATGAAATATGCCGAGAAGGTGTTCGGCGTGTTTCATCGATTACATAGCCAAGGTGTCTTCGAAGGCACGGGCGTGGGTTTGGCCTACGTTCGTCGGATCATTCAACGGCACGGAGGCCGGACNNCATTCTACTTCACATTGCCTCGTCTGAAGGGCGACACGCCGATCCCCATTCAGGGAAGTGTCCCGTCCGTTGTGGAGAATGGATAACCGTTCCAGGATACCTATGATCAATCACAGCGTTTATGACTTTCCATCTTCCGACCCCGCTCACCAACTGGAAGAACAAAGAAGGTCAAGCCGGATCGTCTATTTTCTTTCAACCGGGATCCTTGCCAGCTTCGTCGCCTCGATGGCGCACAATTGGATCACTGGGTCAGCAACTGCGTTATGGATAATGGCGGCTGAGGGAGTTGCCGGCACGATCGCTCTCTATCTGAACTGGCGCGGTCTTACGAATTGGTCCATCCTCCTGCTCATCATCAGCCTGTTAGCAACGACGACTTCGCTTACCGCCAGGGGCGAGGGGATCCATGACATTGCGATGCTCATCTATCCGTCGACCCTCGTCGCGGCGAGCCTCCTGCTGAAACGCCGGACGTACGTCGCTTACTCCGTAACGACTGTTCTCTGCGTCTTGTGCGTGTTCCTTGCGGAGTGGAACGGGATCCTGTCGACGGTTTACACTCCTACTCTATCCACAAGCGATCTTCTCGATGCGCTCATTATCCTCATTATGACCTCTATCATTGTTGGCTTCCTAACGAAGCACCTCCACGAGAGCATCGCCCGAGCGCGCGCGAATGAGTTGGCTCTTGAAGCAACCAACAACAGACTCAAGCAGCAGTCAGACCACCTCAAGGCTACGGAGGCACGCTGGCGATCGCTCGTCGAGAACGCCCCCGATGTGATCATCAACATCGGGCACGACGGAACCATTGAGTACGTCAACAACGAAGAGGTTCACCCAAGGCATTCGATCGTTGGCAAGAGTCTTTACAGTCTCGTTGTGCCTCATCACAGGGACGCGATGCGTGCCGCCATCGCGGATCTCCTCAGATCTGGGAAGTCAAACACCCTCGAGGCTCAGATGCTTACTCCCGATGGAGAGCCTACTTGGTACTCCATCAGAGTCAGCCCGGTTCGACCCGGAACCGCCATTACGGATGTGACGCTTATCGCCAGAGATATTACGCAGCGGCGGCTCGTTGAAGAAGAGGTGCGCATGCTCAATTCGGCGCTGGAACATAGGGTCGCCGAGCGTACGTGTCAACTCGAGGCTTCGAATCGCGAACTTGAAGCTTTCAGTTATTCGGTTTCGCATGATCTTCGCGCTCCGTTGCGACATCTCGTTGGATATGCGCAGATGCTCGAGATCCATGCGGCCGGACAACTCGACGAAACGGGCAGAAGGCACCTTCGGAACATCGAAGAAGCGGCTTTGCGCATGGGAGGGCTGATCGATGAGCTGCTTGGGTTTTCAAGAGTAGGCAGGGTGCAAATGAGATACTCCACCGTGGATATGGAACAACTCGCCGCAGAGGTGCGGCGCGACCTGGAAAACGATGTGGGGGGCCGATCGATTGCCTGGCAGCTACAACCTCTCCCATCTGTCGGCGGAGATCCTGCCCTCCTGAAACTCGTGCTCACAAACCTCATGGCAAATGCGGTGAAATTCACCCGCGGAAAGGACGATGCGAGGATCCAACTGGGTTCTTTGCCCCGGCACGAGACGATCGGTGAGAGTGTTTTCTATGTGCAGGACAATGGGGCGGGCTTCGATATGAGGTACGTCGACAAGCTGTACGGCGTGTTTCAGCGCCTTCACAATCCAAGCGAGTTCGAAGGAACGGGGATAGGTCTGGCCAACGTCAAACGGATCGTTGAACGGCACGGTGGACGAACGTGGGCCGAGGGAGTGCCGGGTCAGGGAGCAACGTTCTATTTCACGATTCCCTGGAGTACATCGGCAAGCGTCGATGGCAACACCGCTGAGAGATTCCCGACGATGATTGAGGGTAGAGTTCATGAGCGAGGTTCAGGAAATGTCTGATTCAGCGCAGGCGCCGTCTCGGTTGCTCGTCTGGCGTCTCTGGGACCTATTGGTGAAGCAGTCGGTCGCATCCGGCGATGGTAGTTTGCGTCGCCAGTCGCGATTGCTGGCAACATTCCTGCTTGTGATGACGGCAGGATTCGGCTTCATGGACGTGAGGGGAGTGATGACCCTTCCGGATTATCATGTTCCGTGGTACGGGTACGCCTTTCTTTTGGCCGCGTTTGTCACCAATCGGTTTATCTCGTACAGGCTCGCCGCTGCCACGACGATGGCAATGTTCCCCGTTGTTCTCTCTCATGGTGTCATTACCGATCCTGCGACCTTTCCCATCAACTCGCTGAATTTTCTTGTATTGGGAATTCTCTTAGGGAGCATCATGCTCTCCATTGTAGATATGGCGGTGTATTCGTTTCTCCTTGTTGCCACGATCGCACTCCTTCCGGTTTTTGCCCCAAGCAGCGTGCCGGCATTTCAGTCTGTGGTCATTCCGCTCACTCTCAATTCAATGGGAGCCATGCTCGCTCTCGTGGCGATGCACAACCGGGATGTGCTGGAGGCAGAGCGTCGGTCGCAGCTCCTGGAAAAAGAACAGCGACTCAAGACGATTGTCGATTCCCTGAATGACGGCGTGCTAGTCCAGGATATCCGTACAGGTAGAATCCTCGAAGTGAATAGAAAACTGTGCGAAATGTTCGGCTATACCCGAAGTGAAGTGTTAGGTCTGACCGTCGAGGCTCTTGGGTCGATCGCGCTCCCTGATGGCGGTGGGCAGCCGATCGATTGGGCGCGCAAAGCACAAGACATCCCCCAGGTCTTTGAGTGGAGAGCGAGACAAAAGGACGGTCGACTGATATGGGTCGAGGTGAATATTCAGCGATCCGTCCTCGGAGAGGAAGATCGANNACGTGACAGACCGCAAGATGGCTCTGGAGGCACTTAGGACTTCGGAACTCCGGTTCAGGAGAGTCTGGGAAGATTCAATGGACGGGATGAGGATCGTCGATGACGCGGGGACGATCGTCCAGGTGAACGATGCGTTCTGCCACATGATGAAGAAGAGTCGCGTCGATCTTCTCGGTCAGTTGTTTCCTTGTGTCTACAAGCATCAGACGTGGGAGGAAATCGAGGGTGCCCTGCAGGGCTACCGGACACGTTACGGCTCGCGAACCTTGCCGACACATAGCGTAGCCGATGCAATCCTCTGGGACGGGTCAACGAAGACTTTCGAAGTCACGAATACATACCTGGATATCGAAGGCGAGAAGCCGCTTGTGCTCAGCATGTTTCGAGACGCGACGGAGAGAAAGAAATCCGAATCAGTAGTCCGGACACTCTCCCAGGCCGTCGAACAGAGCAAGGCGATCATCGTCATCACAAACAATTCCGGAAATATCGAGTATGTCAATCCCGAGTTCTCAGCGGTCACGGGTTACACGCGTGACGAAGTGCTCGGAAGCAATCCTCGGATCTTGAAGTCGGGGTTTACGCCGAACGAGGAGTACGGAAGGCTGTGGAGCGCGATCCTTTCAGGAAGAGAATGGCGTGGCGAATTCCACAATCGGAAAAAGAATGGCGAGTTCTTCTGGGAATCCGTTTCGATCTCCCCTATTCGAGACACAAATGGCATAATCACGCATTTCTTGTCGGTCGGCGAAGACGTTACGGAGCGCAAGAAGGTTGAGTTGGCACTCGCGCAACAGCGATATTTCATACAGTCGCTGATGGATAACGTACCGGAGAATATCTACTTCAAAGATCAGAACAGTCGTTTCCTCGCGATCAGTCGTTCTTTTGCCCTACTGCTCGGGTTGAAGGATCCATCTGAGATCGTCGGAAAGTGGGACTTCGATATCTTCGCCAAAGAGCATGCCCAAGCTTCCTATGACGATGACCAACGCATTATGTCGACGGGGGAGTCCATTGTGAGCAAGGAAGAACAGGTAGTGTGGCCCGACGGAAGTCTCAGTTGGTTCCTGACGACAAAGATGCCCTGGAGGAGTCCGGACGGGAAAATCCTGGGAACGTTCGGACTTTCGCGTGACATTACCGACCGGAAACATGCAGAGCAGGCATTGCGGTTGAGCGAAGCGAGGTACCATCGGCTGGTGGAGAATATCCCAAATAGTGCCATACTGTTGTTTGACCGCGAGCTCCGCTTCATTCTCGCCGATGGCCCGGAACTCTCCATATTGGGGTATTCAAAAGAGACGATGGAGGGCAAGCCGCTTCACGAGGCCCTTCCTCCGGACCTCGTGAGCCAGGTCGAGCCGCATATGCGAAGAGTGTTCCGTGGTGACACGCTTACGTCGGAGTTGTCGGTCGGGAGTTCTTTCTATTCGTACACGTATCTCCCGCTGCGGAACGAGAAAGAGGCGATTGTTTTTGGCATGATTCTTCTGCAAAATATCACCGGTCGCAAGATAGCCGAAGAGGCACTCAGAGAGAGCGAGGAGAGATTTCGAACCACGTTCGAACAGGCCGCTGTCGGCATCGCTCATGTGTCCCCCTCCGGGGAGTTCATTCGCGTCAACCAGCGCCTTTGCGACATCCTTGGCTATACCCGGGAAGAGTTGCTGAACCTGACCTATCAGGGCATCACGCATCCGGATCACCTCAAGGTTGACATCAAAGATGCAAACGATTTGTTTGCAGGAAGGGTGGAAAACTACTCCAAAGAAAAGCGGTACCTTCGAAAGGATGGCACATCGGTCTGGGTAAACCTGACCGTGGCGTCAGTGCGTGATTCGGCTGGACGTCCCACTCATTCCATCAGCGTCATTGAGGACATCTCGGCCCGGAAGAGCGTCGAGGAAGAGATCCACCTCCTCAACGAGGAACTGGAAGAGCGGGTGATCGAGCGTACGGCACAGCTTCAAGTGGCGAACAAGGAATTGGAGTCGTTCAGCTATTCAGTTTCCCACGATCTCCGGGCCCCGCTACGACATATCTCCGGTTATGTTGAGCTCCTGAAGGAGAACGCCGGGTCGGTTCTTGACGAAAGGTCTCTTCGGTACCTCACGACGGTTGAGACCTCGGCGGTGAGGCTCGGCAATCTGATCGATGAATTGCTTGCTTTCTCGCGCGTCGGTCGGGCAGAAATGCAGAAGGTCGAGGTGAATATCGAAGAGGTCGCAAAGGATCTGCAGGAAGAGCTTGGCGCCGAGGAAAAGGCACGCAAGATTGTCTGGAACGTGCATCCGATGCCTCTGGTTCAGGCGGATCCGCAACTCATCAGACAGGTGATGGCGAATCTGATGTCGAACGCTGTGAAGTTCACGCGCGGAAGACAGGAATCGCACATCGAAATCGGCTGCCTGCCTGCGGCGCCGCATGAATCGGAACGCGTCTTCTTTATTCGGGATAATGGGGCCGGCTTCGACATGAAGTATGCACACAAGCTGTTCGGTGTGTTTCAGCGGCTCCATAGCGGTGATGAGTTCGAAGGTACCGGTATCGGCCTGGCAAATGTACGGAGAATCATCCATCGCCACGGGGGGAAGACGTGGGCAGAAGGAAAGCCGGGGAATGGAGCGACATTCTATTTCACACTCAGTCAATAAACAGAGAGGAGTATGATCGATGAGCGGCATTAAGTCAATTCTCTTGGCGGAAGATGATCCACGAGATCAAGAGCTCACCTTGACCGCGCTGAATGAGTACAATCTGGCAAACGAGGTGACGGTCACCAACGACGGAGAAGAAGCACTTGACTATCTCTATCGACGCGGCAAGTACGCTTCGCGTCCGGAGGGGAATCCCGCTGTGATCATGCTCGATCTGAAGATGCCGAAAGTCGATGGTATCGAAGTCTTGAGGCAGGTTCGATCTGATCCGGTCCTCAAACTCCTTCCTGTGGTGTTCCTTACCTCTTCGCGTGAAGAGGGAGATCTGCTCAGGAGCTATGAACTCGGGGTCAATGCCTATGTCGTGAAGCCGGTCGATTTTCGCGAGTTTGCGGTCAAGGTGAGGCAACTAGGCCTGTTTTGGGCCGTCGTCAACGAGCCGCCCCCCGGTGTGGTGAAGAGGTCGCGCTCATGAATGTCAACCATCCCGCACGATGAGCTCTGTGCTTCGAATACTCTCCCTCGAGGACGACTTGAATGATTTCGAGCTCATTCGTCACATGTTGTCGAAAGAAGGGATTGCCTGCGAGCTCGTGCGCGTTGCGAAAGAAGAAGAGTTCCTCGCGGCAGTGAGCAGTAGTTCTTTCGACCTGATCCTCGCAGATCATTCCCTCCCGGGATTCGACGGACTCTCCGCCCTCCAGATCGTACGGCAAGAACATGCCGATCTCCCGTTCATCTTTGTCTCCGGAGCGTTGGGCGAGGAACTTGCAATCGAGACGTTGAGAAGTGGAGCGACGGATTATGTTCTGAAGACTCGGCTCTCGCGTTTGGGCCCGGCAGTGCGCCGTGCACTCCAAGAGGCCGAAAACAAGGCCGAGCGAAAGTCGGCGGAGGAAGCGTATCGGACCGTAGTCGAGAAATCGCTTCAAGGATTGCTCGTCTTTCAAAATCAGCGGATCGCGTTTACCAATCCGGCAATGGCAACGATCGTCGGCTATTCCGTGGAGGAGGTGCTCGCGCTATCGCCCGATGAGATCCTGCGCCTCGTTCACCCCGAAGATCGGGAGAGGATTTCGCAACGAGTGGTAGAAACCTGGCCGAACGTTCCGGTGACGACAGGGTATGAACTCCGCGTATTCCGCAAAGACGGAACTGTTCGTTGGCTCTCCGTCTTCGGAGGCTCTATCGAGTACAAGGGGAAACCGGCGCTCCAGGCGGCCGTCATCGACATCACCATGCGCAAGCAGGCCGAAGAGGCATTGCGTGAAAGCGAGGAACGGTATCGATTGCTGGTGGAAAACTCGACTGATCTCGTGGCAGAGGTAGGAGGGGATGGCGTGTTTCTGTATCTGAGCCCCAATTTCAGAGGAATTCTCGGTTATGAGCCGTCCGAACTGATTGGCACGAATGTCCTGTCGAAGATCCACGGAAGGGATTTGCAGCAAGTGAAGCGCGACTTCTTCCANNCAAGACAAGCCTACGGGCCTGTACCGCTATCGACACAAGGATGGTTCCTGGCACTGGCTTGAGTCGGCCAGCCAGCGTTTCAAGACCTCTACGGGCGACGAACGGATCGTCCTTGTCTCGCGAGACGTTACGCAGCGGCAGCTCGCTGACGCGGAACTGGAGCAATCGCGGGAACAATTACAGCGGTTTTCCGAACACTTGGAAAATACGCTCGATGAAGAGCGAAAGAGGATTTCGCGCGAGATACACGATGAACTCGGACAACTCCTTACCATCTTGAAGTTTGACATTAGTTGGATTAAATTCAACGGTGCAGAAGGGAACCAGCCGCTCGCGGAAAAAGCGGACTCGATGATGGAGACGATCGGGCAAGCACTCGGTTCCGTCAAGAGAATCTCAAGGGAAGTTCGCCCCCCACAACTGGACGCCCTGGGCCTCGCCGGCGCCATCCAGTGGGAGGTGCAGCAACTGGCCACGAAGGCCGGAATCCATCCGACCGTCACCTTCAGCCCGCAAGAGTTTACTCTTGATAAGGAGAGAGGATTGGTGCTGTATCGGATCTTCCACGAAGCGCTCACAAACGTTGCACGTCACTCTCAGGCGACCGAAATGAGTGTTGAGGTGGTCAAGAAGTCCGATGTGGTGCTTCTCAAAATGCACGACAACGGTCGTGGGATCTCTCGCAAGGAGCTTCGCGGAACCATGTCTCTCGGATTGGTTGGTATGCGTGAGCGTATTCGCCCCTGGAACGGAAAACTTTCGATTGCAGGGAAGCAAGGGAAAGGCACGACAGTGTCAGTTCAGATTCCTCTTGAGGAAACCAACTTTGGAGGTGTTCGCCCATGATTCGTGTCCTGATAGCTGATGATCACCCGGTTGTACGCAGGGGTCTCAAAACGATACTAAAGGATGCAAGTGATATCAAAGTCGAAGGTGAGGCAGGCGATGGACTTGAAGTCATGGAGATGATTCGGAAGGACGACTACGACGTGGTCGTCATGGATATCACCATGCCGCGACTTGATGGAATTGAGGCCATCTCTCGAATCAAGTCGGAAAAACCCGAGATCGCCGTTCTCGTTCTCAGCATGAATCCTGAAGAAGTGTTCGGCATGCGGGCGTTGAAGCTCGGTGCATCAGGTTATCTATCCAAAGACAGCGCCCCCGAGCAGTTGATAAGCGCCATTCGCCGAGTGGCCTCGGGCAGGGTCTATATCTCTCCCATCCTTGCCNNCAAAGGCTCGCCCAAACTTCCTCATGAGCTCCTATCGGATAGGGAGTATCAAATCATGATGATGCTCGCAAAGGGAAAATCGCTGAAGGAGATTGCGGCTGAGCTCTCGCTGAGTGTGAAGACGGTTAGTACGCATCGGACCCATATTCTCGAGAAGTTGAAAATGGAGAACAATGCCCAGATTGTAACCTACGCCCTTCAGAATAAGCTTCTTTCCTGATCTACAGACTCCGTTCTTCTGGGAGGCGAATGTTTCCGATTCTCTCCCGGCATCTCCCGGACCGCTTCGCGATTCATACTCTCACCATTGGTCAAAACTGACGCTTCTGCTCCTGCCAACACCGGCATGATGACGGACCTCGCGCAATCTTCTGCCTCCGCCGCGGCACGATCCTGAGTTGCCCCGTCCCTCCGATGCACTTCCCTAGGTCGAGTAAGAAATTTCTTACCCGAAATTCTCCTCTCTACCGATACCTTTCGTGATGCAGATCATCGATATTGGCACCCGACAGAATGATCGGGAGTAGTTGTCGAGGCGACGCATCGCAACCCGAACTGAGAAGAGGGGAGACGAGTAAGCTGTTTTCCCATACCCACAAATTGCACAACGATGCCGGATAGCCCCATGTTCCAAAAACTTTTCCTCATGCGCCGGTTCTATGATTTGAAGATCAGGACGAAGCTCGTTGGCAGCTTTGCCGTAGGTTCCGTGGTCGGCATCGTCATCGGTATTGTAGGACTGGTGAGCACATCGAGAATGAGCTCCGCAACCTCCGCTTCGTTTGAGAACCAAATGAAACATGCCTCGAACCTCCAAGCCTTCAGCTCGAGTTTCCACATCCTACGGGCAGANNTTGTTGAAAGGGGCTTGTCAACGCCCGAAGAGACGCCGAGCGTGGCCTCCTTACGCAAGGGGTGTGAATCAATTGGCCAGCAGCTCGAGCGCGTTATCAGTCTCGCGAAAGAGAATCGGATGGAGGAGGCGAACGGAGTCCTCTTGGGGGAAGTGACCGGTTCGACGGGCCACATTCAACAAGCCATCGAGCAACTTTCCCGTATCAGCATCCGCAATGTGCAACAGATAGTCGAATACAACGCCTCTGCTGCGAGGTCGGCGCAATGGGTGATCGGCATCCTGATCGTCCTCGGTGTCGTCTCGGCACTTTCGTGGGGNNCTTTTTGTCGGACAGACCGTGAGCAAACCGGTGGGGGTGGTTGTGCAGACAATCAACGCGGCAGATCTGAATACGGTCTTCGGAAGTCTCCGGAAGGACGAGATCGGTGACCTGATGACTTCACTTGACAGATTCCTGCAAACGATCAGGCAGACGGTTCGGCAACTCGTGGACATTGCAGCTTCCGTATCCAATGCTACCGCTGAAATCTCCGCCAGCACGGATGCGATGGCTGCAGCGGCTGATGAGCAGAGCATGCAGGCCACCCACGTCTCCGCTTCCGTGGAGGAGATGAGCAAGACCGTGCTGGAGAATTCACGGAGCGCAAGCCTGACTGCGGAGACAGCCGGCACCGCGAAAAAAGCTGCGGAACATGGCGGATCCGTCGTCGAGGAAACGATCGCCGGTATGAGGAGGATTGCACAGGTCGTCGACCGCTCGGCCGACACGGTGAAGACGCTGGGGAAATCGAGCGACCAAATCGGAGAGATCGTCCTTGTCATTGAGGATATTGCGGATCAGACGAATCTTCTCGCCCTCAACGCGGCGATCGAGGCGGCACGGGCAGGCGAGCAGGGCCGGGGATTCGCTGTAGTGGCCGATGAAGTGCGGAGACTCGCCGAGCGGACGACGAAAGCGACGAAGGAGATTGCCGACATGATCCGCAGGATCCAACACGATACGGCGGAGGCGGTTCGCTCGATGGAGCAAGGGACGGAAGAAGTGAGCAAGGGCATCAAGCTGGCGGATGCAGCCGGCAACTCGCTTCTGGAAATCGTGGAGATCTCTCAGCGGGTGACCGACATGATAACGCACATCGCTTCGGCCAGCGAACAACAAGCCGGGGCAAGCGAGTCGATTGCGAAGAGCGTTCTCCAAATCAGCATGGTCACGCAGGAAAGCGCGAGCGGCATCCAGCAGATCGCACGAACGGCGGAGGAGCTCAACGGCCTTACCGACACGCTGCAGAGATTGATCGACAAGTTCCAGCTTTCTCATCCGCGTGAAGAAGCGCGTGTGGACATGTCGTTCGCCTCACGTTCTACAAAACACTCATTGGAGGGGAAGCGAAGGGAAGAAGCAACGGTTCCTGCCGCCTCGCGTCAGAAGTTCGAATTTGACCCGGTTTGACACGTTCCATCGGACCGGACACATCGCCAAATGTCCAATGATGTCAAGGAGGGTAACTCGATGAAATGGCTAGCGAAAATGAAGCTGCGGTCACAAGTCTTGACCGTGTTCGCCGTCCTGACAGTTTCGGCATCCATCGTTGGTACACTCGCGATTGTCAATAACCTGAGACTCGCGGACTCAGCCGATCACATCTACTCGCAGAACGTGAAATCGTTCGAGAAGCTCAATCAGCTTTCAACCGTCTTTCAACGGCTGACGAGTGATTTCATGTTGATGATTCTTTCTCGTACTGCCGATGAAGTTAAGGGCTACGCTCGCGCAGCAGAGGAGCGAACTTCCGAGTTGAACCAACTGGCTTCCGAGCTCCTTGGAAGCGCCGTGGGACAGAACCAGAAGGATGCGTTGAAGGCCCTCCTGGAATCCGCGCGGGCGTTTGCCGGACAGCGAGATCGCATTGAAGTGTACGCAACCGCGGGACAGCTTGAAGAAGCAAGAACCATCGTGTTCGAGGAAGCCGAAAAGGTCCGAACGACGATGGAAGCCCACATCGGCGCGATATCAAGGATTCTCTCGGAAGATTCGAAGAACAACGCAGATGCAGGAAGAGCCTTGGCAGGGACATCGAACGTCACAGTCGCCCTGGGAGTACTCTCGATCCTCACCATCCTTGTGATTATGGGAGTGTTCGTTGCGAACTCCATCACCAGGCCGCTAAAGGTCCTTGTCCGGACGATCGAGAATGCCGACCTGAATACGACGTTTAGTTCCGACCGACGGGATGAGATCG
>DMMN01000357.1 GCA_003453835.1 Bacteroidota bacterium
GAAAGCCGACGACGGCGATGATGCCAACGATCAGAAGTATGCGCTTGATGATCTTCATGGTCGTTTCTCCTTTCCCGAAGTGACAGCTTGACTCAGGCTTCGCTCCTTGGGCGCCCCGTGGTTTCCGGATCGGATGTAGGCGGGCATTGGCTTTTTCAGGATCAGCATTTGAAATTTTCCCCACAGGTACGAAAAGACATTAGGTTTCTCAAGCTCCGGGACTTTATTGTAGACGGGTGGAAGAGATCGCAGATGGGCGATGATCGCGTTAAGATCGTCCTCCTTCAATCCGGCCATAGACGGCCACGGCATCGGGAACGGCAGCATCCTGCTCCCGTCGCTTTTGATCCCCTTCGTCAACGCATCTTTGATTTGTTGATCGGTTCTCGAGCCGAGACCAGTCTCCGGATCGGACGTAAGATTCGCCGTGTAGAATGTCGCGAACGGATACACCTCCCATCGTTGGCCGCCGGCAAGCTGCATCCCTTCTAGCGGATTCCCCGTGGGATTCAATGGGGTGTGGCAATCCGTGCAGCCGAGAACCGATACGAGGTATCGTCCTCTTCTCACCGGATCGGATTTCGCTTCCTGGTCCAGTTGACCATAGTGAGCTCTTAGTTCCTGTTCGTTCATCGACCAAGCCGGTTTTCGAGCGATCGAGGCCACGTACTGCGCCACACTCCAGAGATCGCGATCGGAGGCTGCGCCGACGTAGGAAGGCATCGGCGTCCCGTCCATGCCTGTCCTGAAGCGCAAATAGATATCCCGGATGGATGATCCCCCGCGAAATGTCCATGGCTCCGTCAAATTTGTGGAGTGCGTTTCGAATCCCCAGTCGTCCATGAAGGTCGTGACCTCGGCTCCCGTCCCTTTTCCGTCATGGCCATGGCATTTGCTGCACTGCAAGCGGTCGTACACCTTTCGTCCGGCGTCGATCGTTGCATTTGAAATAGGGACAACCAACCCGACCTGAACGGGTTTCGGTTTCTCGGACTTGAACCGCGGAGAGAACAACTTGACGAAGTCCAGAATCGCCCTGAGCGAGTCGCCGCCAATGTTCGACTCCCAGTCGATCATCGCCGTACCGTGGAGACCCTTGCGAATGGACTTCAGAAGATCGTCATCGGTCGGGATGCTTCCGGATTCCGTCGAGCGATACTTATATTTCCCCAACGTGAAATCGCGCGGCTTCGGATCGAGCGCAGCCGTGGCCGGGCCATCTCCCTTTCCTTCCTTCCCATGGCACACGGCGCACTTTGCGTCATAAACTTGCTTGCCGAGATTTGTTGGTGGTTGTCCTGGTGATTGCGGTTGCGGATAACCAAGAAGATGATTGTCTGCAGTTGTCCAGAGCAAGAGAAGGAAGAAAATGCACATCAATACGATCCCTCCAAGCAACTTGAGAGCAAGTGCCTTCATGAATCCTCCTTGCAGAATGAAATCTGAGCGTAAGTAGTGGTGTGGTGTGATTGGATAAAGTAACGGACTTCAACATCCGGCCTCGCTTGCTCGATGTGAAGGAGACACGCAAGGCCTCAAAACCAAACTGTTTGCAGTTCGAATGTAGCGAAGCGATCAAGACGCCGCGTGCATCCCCCGAACTTCCTCCGGCGAGAACTTCTTTAATCTTACAGCCCGAGCTTTCGGACGCTCGAAGGAAGGCACAACGAGCAGCGCCTCCGCTTCACTGTCCGCTTCAATGATCGCCCAGCCGGTGTGATCGCCGACCGCGCAACCCCAATCGAAGTGGGTGATGTACCCTAGCGCATGCACCTGGTGGATCGCCTTTTTGCACTCTTCCACCGTGTGTGGCGAAACTATGAGATATCGATCCATAGCGCCTCTCCTTTTCCTTCATTATCGTAATTGGTCTTAATTTCTCTCTTTTGAGAATAAGATGCAATGACTTTCTAGGCTGCCCGAATTCTCAGAAGTCTTGGTTTTCAGGGAGGTGATATCTCACGACCAAAAAAAGAAAGGGCAGCCAACTTGGTGTTGGCCGCCCTCTCGATTNNGCATCAAAACCATTTTCTTGGTGGTCTGGAAAGTGGGGGCTTCCAATCTGTACAGGTACACTCCGGATGCCACCGGTTCTCCGTAGTCGTTCCTGCCGCTCCACGCAACCCTGAACGCTCCAGCATCCATTTCTTGGTCGATCAAGACTTTGACTTGCTGGCCCGCGACGTTGTAGACAACCAGTTTGACGGCGCCGCTTTGGGCTAGTTGGAATTGGATCTCCGTTGATGGATTGAACGGATTAGGATAATTCTGGCTGAGAGCGAAGACCTTCGGAATGTTCTCGGCAGTTTTCTCCACGGACGTCGGGAACATCTGCCGGTAGTAACGCCAGAGCGTATCGGCAAGCGCGATGTCCGATGCTTCCGCCCAGTTGGTCAGGCTTGCATCCGTTATGCCGTAGGTAGGAACAGCGGAGCCCGCAGCCGGATTGCGATGGCACGAGACGGCACAGGAGTTCAGCATACCCGTCGTCGGCGTGGTGGTACTCTTGTAGTCCAACGTCTTCTTTGGAGTGATGACGGCGAATGTATGTGACGAAATATCATAGGAAAGTGCCGTGACGGCCGTCTTTGCGAGATGGCAACTCACGCAGTTGCCCGATCCGCCGGTGTTGCTTGTATTCTCCGGATCATATGTCTTGTGTTTCGTGTGCTGTTTGACGGCGGTCGCAATAGCAGCTCTGTTTGCCGACTCATTTTTCACCATCGCCTTCGTAATGCCCGCAAAAGGCGCGCTCGCGGCGTGGCAAGAGAGACACATGGTATTGTCTTTCGTGGCCGTCTTGAACTTGTCCGCACCCACAGTTAACGAATCCCTGATCTGATGTTTGTTCGCGGTGGTCTTGTGCGGATCGTGGCAGGTGAAGCAGGTCATCTTCGCGGCCGCATTTGAGAAGTGCGCCGAGCGTTGCCATTCCTGATACTGTTGATGGTGTTGTCGCGCCGTGATTAGGTCGGGCCAGGTGCCGGGACCTCCTGATGCGTTGGGGGTTCCATCGAATCTCATGAACAACGCGAGAGAGTCGCCCGGGGTGAAGTACTTGTTGTTGAGTTCGTCCTTCGCAAACTCATGGGATCCGACGAGACCGGCCCCTCTCCAGGACGATGCGCGATTGTGGCATTGACCACACACTTCCAGCTTTCTGTTGTTGACGGTCAGCTTTGACGGATTGACGATTTTCTTGTCCGCTCCAAATGCGTTCGCCGGGTGGAGACTGCCGGGACCGTGACAAGATTCGCAGCCGACATTGATGTCCGTCGCGGTTTTATTTGCTCCCCAATTTCCTACCCAGAACGTGTCAGCCGCCGCGACGGCTCTGTCGATCTTGAAGCCACTCACGTGACAACCCATGCAGTTCTTGTCCCACGACTTTGAGCGAAATGAATTCGTGTTGGTGGTAATCAAGCTTCCATCGCTCTTGTACCACGTGGCTTGCGTGTACGTGGCCCAAGCTCCGGTACTATTGTCGAGATACCCCTTGCTGTTCCATTGAATTGGAAGGATGTAGTAACTGCTGTCTATCTTCACCAGGTATCGCTGTTTCCACCCTCCACCGTACGTGTAGGCAATCTCGTACTCCGGTCCATTTGTCGAGAGCTTTGCATAGTACTTGCTTCCATCAGTTCGAAGGGAGACGACGGCATTCCCATAGCTCGATCCCATGCTGACGGTCTTGTTGTTGAAATCCCCTTTCACGGTGGTTGGACTTGGGATTTCATGAATCTTCGAGTGGAGTGTAGTCTTCCACTCGGTAAAGTGATTGCCGAAAGCTCCGGCGTGACACGTCTTGCAGGTCTCGGAGCCTACGTACGTGGCGCTCTGCGCGAGGGCGAAGGAACTCCAGCAGACGACAAGGAATATCACATTGACCAATTTCATCATTGGATGTCCTTTCTCAAGAATTAGAATTGAGGCTGCCATCTTGCGGGGCCTGGCATCATCAAGGTGGGTTGCTAATTCCCGCAATTTCGAATTGAACGTCAATATTTATGCCAGTCAACAGTTCAGAGAGAGAGAATTTGATGGACGAAAAGGTGAATTTTTCAACGATCTCGATCGCTTAATTTATCAACAGTGAGGCGGTTTTTTAGAAACCAGTAATCCTGATTCCGAGAACTGAAGTCGGGAGTCGAGATGAGGAGAAGTGGTTTCCCTCCGTCCCGGTGCTCGCGCGCGATGAGACAGTGAGGAGTCTCTGAGGGGGTGGGCAACTCAGCCAAAGGTCGCCTTCAGCCCGGTGTGAGCGGAGACGAAGGCGACCTTTGGCTGGAATCTTCTTGACTTTCAGTCTTCGGACGCCGATATTGGCGGAGGTCGTTGTTCCTCACGCTACCTCTGGCACCGAGAGAAAACAATGAAACCTCTCTTCACTTCCTCCTTACCTACGCGCTTGTTTCTCGATCTTCCTGTCCCCGGTGTTCCTGGCTCCTCTCTGCTCGCAGGTGAAAATTCATGAACGGTTGGAGATCAATCCGAGAGTGGAGAGATTGAAGCGGACAGAGGCTCTCTCAACTGTTCCCTCACTAAAATTCAGCTATAATTGGAGGTCATCGTCGCCTGCCCGGATTGAAGTCACCGGTCCCTGCGGTGAGTATGCCGTGGTCGAGGGCACGGGAAGTCGGCAGAACGGTGCGACCATTGTCGCTACCATCAGTCCTGCTTCCATCGGCACGTACCTTATCACGATGGGCACCATTCCCGAGAGCCCGCCGGATCTTTGCGGCGAAGCCTATGCGGTTCAAGATGAGTTTGGCCGCACGCTGATGTCTGAGGAATCGGGTCCACAGTGGTGCCGGATCGACCGACCATCTCAGTATGTCTTCCAGTATCCGACCGGTTTTGATTTGAATGTGTGGCGGGATACGGTCGCGTATGCGGGAACCGATTCTCTTCTTGGTGAGGACACACCATTGAACCTCTCTTGGGTAGCGGAGCGATTCGATTCATGCACACCGAGACGATGGCTCGATAGTGACTCGGTGACGGTGCAAATTGTGGAGGGGGTTGAGTTTGGTCAGTTTCTTTTCTTTGATGCTGAGTCCGATGAATTCTCAAGAGGAACGAGGGCCGTCGTAGGTCCCTTTGATCATATCTCACTCATCTACTTACCCGATGGGAGCCCACCAGGACTTACGGGTGGGAAGGTGACGCTCGAGGCGAGCGCTCTGGGACTCGTGTCAAGGAAGAGCTTTATCGTGAGAGACGAAGCAGAGTGCGTCCGCATTCTCCCTGCACGGTTAGTTCTTTCGCCCGGAGACACAACGCTGCTCGCGTTCAAGAGAATCAACTCTGACGGCACGGAGTCGGACTTTCCACCGGGACAGCGATTTGATGTGATGATTCTCTCGGGAGATGATAAAGGG
>DMMN01000135.1:0-10648 GCA_003453835.1 Bacteroidota bacterium
CGGGAATAAGAGTCCCCTTATCGCCTTCCCGCAAACACTGTTTTCCCAACCTCACACTCTTCGCAGCGCTCTTCTCTGCAATAGAACTTGTAAAGCTGGATAGCCCCCTGCTGCAAACCGACGGAACCGAGCTTGACTTTCCCCCTCAGCAATTGCCTTTCCATTAACCGTGTGACGGAGTTCTCCATCAACGGGGGGAAGAACTCATACAACTTCAAAGCCGATTCCCGCACATCGCGATCCCTGAACGTGCGTGCATATAATAGAGAAACGGGGATGATCGCGTTGATAATCATATCGTTCGTTCGCTCCACACCCAGCGCGCGGATCGGCTTGCTCGTTCTTTCATCAAAATGGTAGTGATGCGCCCAGAATCCGCTTGTCTGGACGGACAACAACTCCCGAAGGCGATGCAGGAGCGCTGCCGGGCCCGCTTCCGATTTGATCGTCTGGACGATTCTCCGAAAAAGATCGTCATTGAGGAATTTCTGAACGAGGAGAGTTGCTGCTGCAAGACGGAGCGTGGGAAAGTTCGTCGGACGTGTCGGAAAAAACTGCCAATCGGCAAGGTGAAGAACGGGACAGCGGAACGTCTTCCGAATCTCCTTCCATTCCCTGGCAAGTGTCTTTGCGTGTCGTTTTGATTCCGTCTCCCGCAAAGATCGAATCTTCGGCAGCAAGCCGGCTGCACCAAAGAGAAGACTCTGCAGCCGTTCATCCCCCGTCGGTAATTCCTGCCCGGATGCAGGCTTCGAACGGATCACGTCCCGCACGGTCTCTAAGCTGACGCTTTTCGCCAGTCTGGCAAACGGTTCTTGATTCTTGCTGTACCCGAGGGCTTCCATCAATCCCTCATACAACACTTGTTCCCAGAGCACTCGCTTCGAAAGATCCTTCTGTGTCAACTCCTTATGAGGGGGAGGGATGTCGTCAAGATTTCCCTGTGTCCGCATCGGGCCATAGAATCGTCGGGGTTCTCTTGCGGCGAGAACACGGAGATGAGCGAGCTCTTTAACCCGTTCCTCAAAACGACGCAGCTTGAGCTCAAGGCGCTCAACAGATAACCGGCGCAACCATTGGTGGATGAGATCTGCAGGGACGTTCTCGTTTCGATGAGAACATCGGATTGTGTTGGATGTTCGTGTCCGCTCATCGAGGATCGTCTTCTGCCAAAGCGAGCGTATCGACTCGGAGAGGAACGGCTCGAGAACAAGAGTGGGAATAGTGCGACCGCTGTTGACGAACATCGGTGACTGATGATGATCCGATTCGAGGACAACGTGGAGGATGACTTGATTGTAGCGTGGATCTTCTTGATGCTGGTGCCGGAGCCACTCGATGGCGTTGCGATGAATCTCAATGTCTCCACTGTAGATAATCCCGCCGATGCGCACACTCGCGTTTTTGAAATCGGGCCCCCCATCCAGGTTCATCGTCCCCGTCTCAAGAACCCGGATTGCCCTGCCGTCGGTGGTTTGCAGTCCTGAGCCCTGCAGGTATTGTCGGCTCCAAACGTGGCGCAGGAAGCGCTCATGAATATTAAGAGATCGGCCCTTCATGCGAGTTCCCGTGATTCAAATCTGCCCGAGGAGGAGCAACGATGGCGAATCTCAAGATCCCTCGGTTTCACTTTTTCTATGCAGCAAACACGTCATCCAAAATACTTTTGTTGAATTCTTGCCATACGGTTTTGCAGCCTGGAAGCCTCCTTCCGTGCGGCCTTTGCAAAGTCCTTCCCCGTTGACGCGAAGAGAATGCTCCTGCCGGCGTTGATAATCGCCAGCTCTCCGTTGCTGTTGCAGCCGTATCGCACGGCGGAGTCCAAATCACCCCCTTGTTTGCCGACACCGGGGATAAGAAACGGCATGTCCGGAGCAATTCGTCGGATGGGTTCTAGCTCGTCAGGATGCGTGGCTCCGACAACGAGGCCGATGTTCTTTCGGGTATTCCACTTCGCGGCAGCTTGAGCGATTCTCTCGTAGAGAGGCTTCCCCGCGATGGTGAGTCGCTGAAAATCCCTCGAGCCTTCATTCGAAGTCAGCACGAGCACAAAGGCGCAACGGTTGCTCTTACGCAAGAATGGCTCGATTGAATCGTAACCCATATAGGGATGAACCGTCGCAGAGTCAAACGCGAAATCTTCAAAGAGAGCTTTCGCGTATCGTTCGGACGTATTCCCGATATCACCGCGCTTCCCGTCACCGATGGTGATAATCTGTGGAGGAATGAGTCTGAGAGTCTCGCTCACAATCCGCCACCCATCTTCGCCGAGAGCTTCGTAGAAGGCAAGGTTCAATTTGTATGCACAGACCAGGTCATGGGTTGCTTCAATGATCTGTCTGTTGAACTCAAGGACGGGATTTCCGGATGAAGCGAGATGCGAAGGGATGCGGTCCGGGTCGACATCAAGTCCAATGCACAGAAGAGATTGATGTGCGCGTTGAATGTTTTGAAGTTTCTTAAGGAATGTCATTGGTGTTGGCTGCGTGGTCCATGGCCTGCTCTGAAGCCGCTTACCGGGGGCCAGGGATTTCAGTGTCGCCTTTTGTTCGTTTCGTGCGGCTTCTCCGAGGTATCCGGTTATCGGAAGTTCTTCCACATCATCGACTCGACGGGCTTTTTCGTCCGCTTGTTGTACTTCGCATTCTTTTTTCGGTTGTATGAAACCTGAACTTCACCCGAGACCTCGAAGTAAATAAGCTGACCGATGGGCATGCCTGCATAGATCCGGACGGGCTGCCGAACCGAGATCTCGAGAGTCCATGTATTGCAGAACCCGATGTCGCCCTTTCCCGCCGTGGCGTGAATGTCAATGCCGAGCCGGCCGATGCTGCTCTTTCCCTCAAGAAACGGCACATGCGCGTGCGTTTCGGTGTACTCCTGCGTTACCCCGAGGTACAGCTTACTTGGGACAAGGATTAGTCCTTCCGCCGGGATTTTGAAGTAGTGAACGTTGTTGTGTTTCTTGCAGTCGAGGATCTCGTCATCGTACATGGCAAGCCATTCGCCGAGGTGGACGTCATAGCTGTTCGAACCGAGATGCCTTTTATCGAACGGCTTGATGACGATGGTGCCGCGTTTCAGTTCCCGCAATATGTTTGAGTCTGTGAGAATCATGGCACTCCTGAAACAATCTGAAGAGATGACCTCAACTGCTATCGAAGGGAGAAGACAAGTTCGCCAACAAGCAGGAGGAACACGACGAGCGAAATCCCTGCAAACTTCCAATCTCTCTCGGCGGCAAACGCCGTCAGCGCGATGAGAACGCGGAGAAACGGTGTGAGCATTAGAAGAATAAGGCCGGCGAACATCAACGTTGCTCCGCCGAAGGAGCCGGAAGAAATCTCTCCTAAAACCGTGGAGATCGACGGGATCTCCGTCGATGCCGAAGACTCCGGAGGAAGAACCCACGACGTGAGGAGGCCGAGAACAATCAACAATGCGCTCCCCCACACGCCCAACCGCAGCACCAATCCCGTCCACCGCTCGACCAGCCGTGAAGAAACAGGAGAAGGCTCCACGTCTACTTTCTTACTTCCCGGGGAATAATCACCCATGAAAGAACCGCTCCTATCGCCAGTACATCTGAAGTGAGATCGCCAAAAGCAAGACGGCAAAGATCCATGTAAGCGCCGTCCCTTTGATTCTTTGGCTTATCGTGACGCCAAGAAGCGAGCCGCCCAGCACGCCCAGAATCGTAGGGGAGGCAATAAGGGGGTTCACATGTCCGTGTGAGAAGTAGATGAACGCGCTTGCCGCGGCGGTGACACCGATCATGAAATTACTTGTTGCCGTTGCAGCTTTTATCGGCATTCCGGCGATCATTGTCATTGCGGGAACTTTGAAGATCCCACCACCGACCCCCAGCAATCCCGAAATGTTTCCCGCAAGCAAGGAAATCAACATAACCGGAGGCAGCCGCTTAACGGTGTACGCCACGGTTTGATCGCTTGCCTCATCCCGGAAGGTTCCCGGGAGAGATCCGTCGGTATGGAGAATCACATCGCCGTTACGCATCTTCAGCCGCCAGATCATCGCGATGGAAACGATGAGCAATAAACCCGCGAAGATTTTCCGAAGAATCTCTCCGTCAAGCAGGTTTGCCGTTACGCCTCCAAGAATCGCGCCGGTGACGGTCGCGATCTCCAAAACCATTCCGAGGCGAATATTGACAGTCTGGCGCTCGATGTTGATTGAGGCACCGGCGCTCGACGTGGCTATCACAGCGATGATGCTCGTGGCTATCGCCTGGTGCATCGGCAGGTCGAAGGCGAGAACGAGAAACGGCACCAGAAATACACCGCCGCCGAGGCCCAACATCGCCCCGATTGTTCCTGTAACAGTACCGCCTACGAACAAGAGAACGAGCGAGGAGATCGACATATTTGCCTGGGAGCCGCGGGAAAGTGTGAGCGCAGGATAAGGAAAAGAGAGCAGAGTTTCAATAAAACGAATGAGCGGAGGTTGCCCGCATCATCTGCATGATCGCACGAGCACGAGGGGAAGCTTCTTGATCGCGGCCGGTTCTGCGCACCGTTACGCTGATTTGCGCAGGGTGAATAACGTAATCTCCGGCCTCACGAGGCGAATCGGCGCGCCTACCATCCCGACACCGACATTGACGTACAATTTCTTTCCCTCTTCTTCATACAATCCTCTCGCGTATTTGTGAACCAGATACACCGGGTTCAGATTGATCTTTCCAAACTCGATGCCCACCTGTCCTCCATGCGTATGGCCCGCGAGCGTCAGATTCATTCCGAGCCTCTTTGCTTCAGGGAAAAAATCCGGGCGGTGTGAAAGCATAATCTTGAATGAATCTGGCTGAAGTTCTTTAACGGTTTCGGCCGGTCGGGCGAAGTTGCGGCTCCCGCTGCCGTAGTCATCGATGCCGGCAAGAGTTAACTGCTCGCCGTTGAGCGAGAGCAAGTGGTGTCGATTGTTTAACATAACAACATTCCGGCTTTCCAATGCCGAAAGAACTTTCTCCGCTGTCGCAAAATGATCGTGATTGCCGAGGCAGCCGAACACGCCAACCTCCGCTTTCAAGACGGAGATGGCATTATAGACGGCCGGGATTTCGGCATCCACAGAGTCCACAAAATCCCCCGTAACCAGGATAATGTCTGGAGATAGGGAGTTCGTTATCTCGAAAATCTCAGCCATGTCCGCTTCCATCATGTAGGGACCTGAGTGGAGATCGCTCACCTGTGCAAGCGTCAGGCCATCCAGGCCGACCGGGAGTTCATCAAAAGAAAGCGTTATCCGGTTGATCTGGTAATCTCGGGCGGTGGCGAGCGACGCGAGAACTGGCGCTCCTATTGAGGCGGCTGCAAGAGTCATACCGCTGAGCTTCAAGAATCCACGTCGCCCGGCGTTGATCTCCTGCGCGGGGATGGGGTTGTACGACGTAGAATCGAGTCGGTTCAGATTGCGAAGAATCGAGAACAGGTGTCGTACCAAAAAGAGTAAAAGGCGGCCGGCGTCCTTCACGAGAAGCAGAACGAACGCCATCACGCTGCTAGCGAAGTACCAAGCAGACGGATAGACGACAAAGATCTGGGGGAGCAGATGGGCGTACCATCCGTACCAACGCAGAACGAACTGCACAAGAAAGAGAACGTTACCGATGCTTATCACCCAGAGGGCAACTCGCATCCAAGTCCCGTACCGATCGGGGAGAACGCTTTTCTTAATCCATCGTCGATAGTGACGGAAGACGTAAAACTGTATTCCCCCGTAGAGAAGCATGAACAACGTGAGGAAAAGAGAAAACTGCTGGAGTCGATTCATTCGAAGTTTTGGCGAGAAGATGACCGTTTGCTTTTCGCCTCCGCCGGTGTTCGACCGGAAGGGCGATAGTGAGAATGTCGATAAATCTTTACACGGGCGGGACGATGCCACCAGAACGCGGAGACGTGGCTCAAGGGCGAGGAACGTGGTAAAGGAACCGGCAACTAATGCTCTTTTCGGTTGGAGTAGAAATTCATCAGCAAGCCTACCATCATCATGTTTGCGATCAACGCGGAACCACCGTAGCTGAGGAAAGGAAGAGGAATGCCGATCACCGGCAGGATTCCCATGGACATGCCGATGTTGATAAGCATATGCGTGGCGAGGATCCCGGTAATGCCAACCGCCGAGGTGCTCGCAAACCTGTTCTTTGACATTCCTGCAACATTCACGCCATGCAGGAGCAGGGCCGTGAAGAAAATAAGCACCACCGATGCGCCGACGAATCCGAATTCTTCTCCCGGAACGCAGAAAATGAAATCGGTCCACTGTTCCGGGATGAAATTGAGCTGCGTTTGCGTCCCCTGAAGATATCCCTTCCCGAAGATCCCTCCCGACCCGATTGCCACTTTGGACTGAAGCACGTTGTACCCGGCACCGCGTGGAGCAAGATTAGGATTAAGAAACGTATCGATTCGCTTTTGTTGGTACGGCGGCATGCGCTCGTACACGGCCTGCACGGAAAGTCCGACGGCAAGCGTGAGGCCAAAGGCCACTGCCGCCACAAATCGATTCTCGCGTGTGATGTACAAGAGCACTCCAGCAATGCCGATCGAAAACAAGAATGCGAGCGTTCCAAACAACGCGCCTGCTGCGACAATAATCGGTGAAAGGATTGCCACGAGCACAAAATTCTTCGCCCCGGCCCAGTAGAGGACGGGAAGCAGCATCGCCGAGAACACAACGGTCGTTCCCAGATCGGGCTGAGCGAGAATGAGCACCGATGGTACAAGCACAATGCCGAACGCGATCAGAAGATGTTTCGCGTTGGAGAGCGATGTTGTCGTCCGCGAAAGGAACGCCGCAAGCGCCAATACCGCTGCGACCTTGGCAATCTCGGACGGTTGTCCTCCCAGTCCGCCGACACCAAACCAACTTTTTGATCCGGACGTAGTCTTTCCCACCAGAAGAACAACGATGAGCAGGACAAGGGAACCTGCGTAGATCGGAAATGCGAGGCGTTGCAGCGACTTGAGCGGGAGAAGAGCCGTTACGAGCATCGCCAGGAATCCGATTCCCGCCCACATAACTTGTTTCTGAAATGTTGCTCCGGCGCCGACATCATAGGTGGCACTGTAAACCGAAAGCAGTCCGAGCGTGACTAATGCCACGCAGAGAAACAGCGCTTTGAAATCAAAGTACTCTTTGAAGTAATCGATCATATTGTTCGTGTCACCGCAGACCGCCGTTCCCGACTGCAGGGCTGTCTATCAGTGCTCGAGAATTACCTGGGTGATTGCCTTCGTCGAGTCGCGTTTGATTGGAGCAGCGTTCGGAGTCGGCCGCCGCAATTGGCCGTACAGATACTTTTCAATGATAAGCCCGGCGAGAGGGGCGGCTTTCGATCCACCGAAACCGGAGTTCTCCAACATGATCGCAACGGCAATTCTCGGATCGTCAAAAGGGGAAAAGCCGACGTACCAGGCATGATCCTCGCCATGAGGATTTTCTGCCGTCCCCGTCTTGCCTGCGGAAACAACGCCCTTGATGCGTGCAAGGCTTGCCGTCCCTCCCGGCTCTTGTACCACCCGACGCATGCCTTCCCGGATCAACTCCATTGTTCGGGCAGAAAGACCGACGGACGCGGCATCCCGGGGAATCTCCTCTACTTTCCCGACACGTTTATTGTTGATGTATTGAACCGCGTGCGGTTGGTGCAGGGTTCCGCCATTTGCCAGGGCGGCGATGTATCGGACCATCTGAAGAGGTGACACGCCAACCTCACCCTGACCGATGGCCAGGCTCACGGTGAATCCCGCCGTCCATTTTCCTTTTCCATATCGAGCATCATAATACTCAATCGAGGGAAGTAGCCCGGATGTTTCCTCGCCCGTGTCGATGCCGGTCGGTTTCCCAAATCCAAATCTTCTTCCGTACTCGGTCCACTTTTCGAATCCCACTTTAAACATCAATTGATAGAAGAACACGTTACACGAGCGTTGGATTGCTTCGATCACATTCGTCGAACCATGTACATGTAGATCCTTCCAGACGCGATTACCGAATCGGAATCCTCCGGAGCAATTGATGCGGTAGCGCTCGTCGATGATCCCCTCCTCCAATGCCGCCGCGGCAAGAACCATCTTGAATGTCGAGCCGGGCGGATACCGCGTCAGCGTCGCTCGGTTGTACAATGGCTTGCTCTCGTCGGTGTTCAAGCGTCCCCACATCTCTGCCGGGGTCACGCCGCTCATAATGGCCGGATCGAAGTCGGGTTTGCTTACGACTGCAAGCAGTGCGCCGTTCTTCGGATCCATCGCCACAATCGCGCCGCCGTACGCATGGGCCGTCATCAACGACTCTGCAAACGCTTGCAGGTCGACATCCATGCCCAGAATGAGATCGAATCCCTCTTTCGAAGTCACATCCCGGCCTCCGTCTTCAAAGCTGCCGATGATCTGTCCACGCGAGTTCACCGAAACATACTCGTACCCCTTTTCCCCTCTCAGCAGGTTTTCGTACCGGGCTTCGAGGCCGGCGATGCCAACGACATCGCCTTGACGATAGTACTCACCGACCTGCGAAAGTTGGGCGTCGGAGATCTCACGACTATATCCCAACAGGTGGGCCGCGTGTGCGGGCGTTGGGTATGAACGCTTCGACTCGACTTGATAGGAGATGCCGGAAAAGAGCGGCAGATGCTCTTCGATTGTTGCCAACGATTTGATATCAACATCCCGTTTGAGACGCGAGGGGAGAAACGGAGAGTAGGCACGAGCACGGGCGATCCGCTCTTCAATTGCCCGGGGCTCCATCTCCAGGATGGAAGAGAGAAAAGGAAGGTTACTCCTGTCAAACTCAGCGGGAATAACCATCACGGTGTACGATGGGCCCACGTCGACAATCATCTTCCCGTTACGGTCATAAATATACCCACGGATTGGCTCCTTCACGAGAGCCCGGATGCTGTTCTCTTCCGACTTCTTATCCAGCTCGCCATGGTAGAGTAGTTGGAGCTGGTAGAGCCGAACCATCAGAACGGCGAAGATCAACAGAATGATGCCTGTCAGGATCTTGCGGCGCTCGGGCGTTCCGAAATACTCGTCGTGAATCATTTTTTAGGACGCGAATCCGTGTTTGCGGGCGAAGGTGAACATCGGAAGCGCGCTGAGCGCGCCGGTGTAGAGGCTCGTTGCAAGCGTAGCTTCCAGGACGAGAACCGACATCGTCTCTTGCGATCCCTGCAGGAAGATGCTGAAGTAAATCAAATTGTGAACGACGGAAGAAAGGCCGGTAATCAACATATACCGATAGGTTCCGAGCGTCTGCTCGGTATTGTTTTCATTGAAAAAGTAGCCGGCCACAAAGCCGCACACCGTCTTGCTGAAGGCCGCAAGACCGAAGAACTGCGTGGTGACGACGTCCTGCAAAAGCCCGATGATGAATCCTGCAATCGTTGCCTCAAGTTGCCCCCGACGAACCGCGACATACACCAGCCATAAGACGAAGAGGTCGGGAAGAAACCCGCCGACCGACAGAAACGGGATGAACGTCGTTTGGAGGATCAATAAGCCGGCAACGATGAGCGCCGAGCGAAGATAATGTTCCATACTCGTGTGCGAGTTGTGCGGAAAAAATTAGAGAGAATTGGAGAGAGAAGCAAGAAGCCGCGAGCGCGCAGCAAAGACGCAAAACGTGCCCCACCTTGGTCGCGGAACCGGGAGGTAAAGAAGAGGAGATGATGGGGGGACGCCCTCGTAGATTGGAGCCATCTGCATGCAGGCAATCTCCATTGAAACGCGCACTATGCCAGTTGCAGGATCCTTCCAAACACGACGTCGAACCGAAAGCTCTTCGCTGTCGCGCGCGACTCAATGTAGTCGGCAACCTTCTCGAGGCGAGCGGGAATCGCCATGATCTTGTCCTGTGCCTTTCGTCCAAGATCGTTCAGGTTCTGCAGGACCTCGATATTCCAGATTGAAATCAACTGTTCAACGATTCTCTTATAGTCTCTTGGTCCGTAGATTCCCGAACGTCGCACCACATCCGCATACTCATTGAAGTTGATAATCGAGATTCCGGGCATATCGATGCTCGGGAGGATGGAGCAGGCGGAAAGAAGAGCCTGGTTCGGATCGCGGACGAGGATCTCTTTGAAGATCGACATATAGAACGCAAAGTGGCGCGCTTCATCCTGGGAGATTCTCTGCGTGATGGAGTTCAGCAACGGTTCTTCCTGGGCGGCCAACTTCCCTGTGTTCAGGTGAGAAATTTGAGTTGCCTTCTCCTGACATGTTGTGTAGACGAAGATCTTGTACGGGTCGCCACCCCAATCGGGATTGAATCCGGAGCGAAGGTATTGGAACTGCAGTCGTTCCAGGACGGAAAAGCTGAGAAGCCGGGAATCGCGAACGTAATCGCGCAACACGTTCCCGTGGCGGTCCTCCTCCGCCGTCCAGAGATTGTTCCAGTTGTTCCAGAACGTCCTGCTGCCGAGGTTTTCGGCAATCAATCGGTGGAAATGAGGGAGTCCCTCTTCCGTGAGAATGTTGAGCGCAATCGCCACGCGAGCACTATCGGAGACGCTTCGGGCGCGTTCTCGCAGCTCGTTGACCATTCGTTCGTCAGGCTGCCCTTGATCCGCGGGGAGGAAATCTGATGAGTACCAGAGCTCCCGTTTTGAGTCGTGCTTATG
>DMMN01000135.1:10783-18938 GCA_003453835.1 Bacteroidota bacterium
GCATGAGGCCTGCGTCACACGTCACTTGATTTTCATTCTAAAAAACACTACGGTACCGCCGGTTTCGTTCCGCCTGTTTTTGCTTGGGAGGGTTTGCCAGGGGGTGCGTATGACTAAATCTCGGGAGTCTCATTTCTTCATTCTCTATTCGGCACGACACCAACGATGTGGTCATTTTATCGAGCGCGCGGATTATCGCGTTGTCTCGAAAGACGACCTGATTGCCTGGTCTCGCGATCTCACGTCCAACGGAAAACCGAAGATCTTGTCGCTGCACTGCGACAAATGCGCGGAAGATATTTCGCCAACCCATCTCCGCATTATTGAAGACACCGAACCGGTTACGCGGACGGTCGTACCCGAGATGGACCTCAGGCGGTTTGACCCGAAAGATTGGATTCTGAAAAAGTAGCAGTACGCACAATGCCACGTGCGACCCATCGGCAACAATCTCGCTTCACGGACTCCGACGGAAGAAGACCTGCAGCTTTTCCTCCCCGTGGAATACAACTGATGATCTGCTTCGTATCTGCCTGTTCCTCATAAGCCGGAGGCCCAACGGAACACCGGATCTGATATAAACGCCACACCGGCAGTCGGCGTGGCTCATCTTTTCATCCGGCCTTTTGACATCTCCTGTTCGTCGGTATTCTCACCTGGCCCCGCACCGCCGGTTGTAGAGACCGACGCACGTCATCTCCGGATTCTCCGTCAAAGCAAAAGGACAACCTTCATGGCAAACCACATTTACAAGCACATTGAACTAACCGGCACTTCCACGACGACCATTGAAGAGGCGATACAAAACGCCTTGTCACGCGCGGCCAGAACGGTACGGAATATGCGTTGGTTGCAGGTCATGGAAACGCGCGGTCACGTGGACAACGGGATGGTCTCCCAATGGCAAGTGACAATAAAGGTTGGGTTTACGCTTGAGGAATGAACGACCTGTCTAACCGAGATCCTGGGTGTTATCTCCGACGGCACGATATGCAGCACGCGACTGTGAGCGCCTGTTGCCAGAGCCTCTGATCCGGCGAAGAATGGGGTGGAACACTCCCTTGATCCCGACCTATTGAATTGTCGAACCGAATCTTCGCTCGATCACTCTTTGTACCACTTCGCCAATCTTCTCTTGGTTCTGCAGGTTCCGCAGAAAGTCATAGCTTACTTTGTTGTCACCAATCTCCAAAAGAACTCGATACGGTGCGCGGTTGATGTTTTCATCAAGACTGTAGAACGAGAGCTTACCGGTGACAGCGCATCGATAGTCGTTCCGGTTGGGCCAGCTATCGCCAAAGACACCGGCATTTACTAATCCTGTTGATCGGCAAATCTCGTCGACCAGCTCCTTCGCCAGTTCCCTGTTCTCCTTCTCGAACTGATCCCCTTCGTGCACAAACCCCCAACATGCATGCTTGTTGGTCGCCCCGTTGTTATGCACCGAGATGAAGACATGGGGATTCAGTTTGGCTGCCTCGCGCAGCTCAAACGCGTAACCGGAGAGTCTACCGAGACTGTCGATCGCTGCTGTGTGTTCAATCTTCGTGTTGCTCCCTCCACGCGCGTGGTGTAAACCCTCGGCATCATGACTCCAGACTTTGAAAACCTTCACAACGCTTGTTGAAGCGGCTATCGCGCCCTCAACAATGCCGTTGCACACTTGCGCCTCGTTGAACTCTACGCCCGTATCCGTCTGATGCGAAGGCTGATAGACGACAACGGTCTTCTCTCCTTCCCCTGCTTCCTTGCTTGCGGCGCAGCCACTCAATATCAACGCGCAGGCAAACGCGACAGTCGACAACCGATTGAACTTGAACATTTGATGCCTCCTCCGGTTTGACATCATACTTCACCGATACTGATCTTCTCTCCGGCCTTTAAGCAGATCATTATGTTTGTTGAGTCGCTTTATGTTCGCCAGACTCAGCTCGACCTCAACAACGCGAATTTCCTCTCCTTCTCCTCCGAGCCGAACAAGGATCTCGCCGGACGGAGAGACAATTTCGCTCTGGCCAATGAAATGCAGATGAACGCCTTCACGGCTTTCTTCTCCTACTCTATCTGCTGTTGCCGCGAAAACGCGATTCTCTAGACAGCGCGTCACCATCGCGTCAGGGCAATATGGCATGACGAGATTGGATGGGTGCGCGATAAGCTGCGCGCCCTTCAGGGCAAGTGTTCGGGCACTCTCCGGATACAACCAGTCGAAGCAAATCATGATACCGATGTTGCCAATCGGCAGGTTGAACACGGGAAATCCAAGGTTTCCCGGCTCGAAGAGCGTGTTTTCCCGATCGAATAGATGCACTTTACGGTACAGGCCAATATGACCGGTGGGTCCGATAAGGGCCGCGGAGTTATAGATCTTCTCTGCGCGCTCGGCAAAGCCGTACACAACATAGCACGCGTGGCAACGCGCGAACTCGGCAATGACGTGGTACGTAAAACCTGTGACTCCTTCCGCAAGCCGAGCCACCTCATCCGAATCAGCAAAGTTGTAACCCGTATTGAAAAGCTCAGGAAGAACGTAGAAGTCCGCCCGGGCACTTTGCATCAGATTCACTGCCGCATGGACGTTCGCCGTCACTTCTCCAAACTTTGGATCTGTTTGAACTACAGCTACATGCATGCTCACGAGCTCCGGGGAGGCACGGCACTCCGCTTTCTGTTTCTTATCGTCATTGTTTCCCCGATTTCTTTGCCACACTTTCTACGGATCGCCAGACGCGCAGCAAGTTCCCTCCCCAGAGTTTCGCGATCTCCTCCTCGGCATAACCACGACGCACAAGCTCAATGGTAACATTCATCGTCTCGCTCGCATCATTCCAACCCGTGACGCCGCCGCCGCCGTCAAAATCGGAGCTAATACCGACGTGATCGACCCCAATGAGTTTTACGGCGTAGTCGATGTGGTCAACAAAGTCTTTCACTGTCACGGGGGGGAGGGGATGTTCCACATCGATCTCCCTCATCCGCTCACGAATCTTGCCAATTTGTTCCGGGGAAAGTGATTGCATGGCGCGCCGCCCTCCCCTTCCTTCGGGCAGCCCAAAATCCTTTCTCATTGCCCGGATGGCTTCTTGCCGCTCGGGAGGAACGGGGACGGACTTGACAAACTCGCCAAGGCCGACACACTGCACCACGCCTCCGTTCGCTTTGAGCGCCAGAAGGTTTTCATCATCGAGATTGCGCGGATTATCGTTCATGGTGCGTATTCCCGAGTGCGATGCAATGACAGGAGCTTTCGAGAGCTTGATCGCATCAAGAGCTGATTTCTTTGAGATGTGCGAGACATCGACCATAATGCCAAGTCTATTCATTTCCGCAATCACGAGCTTTCCAAATTCGCTCACGCCATTGTGCTCTACGGCGGGTTCGTCCTCCCCCGGATTTGCGGAATCACAGATGTCGTTATGCCTGTTGTGCGATAACGTAATGTAGCGCCCGCCGCGATTGTAGAGCTCCTGCAGCTTCCCCAGATCCTTGCCGATCGGCCAGCCATTCTCGATACCGATGCATGCCACAAGCTTGCCGCTCTTCCGAATGCGCAGAATATCGTCCGGAGAGTATGCAAGCTCGATCTGATCGGGATACATCGTTTCTGCCATTCTATGAATTGCTTCGAATTTGGAGATCGCTTGAGTGTACGCCGACTCGTACCCTTCCGGCGTGCGATCTCCCTGGCCGACGTAGACAATGAAGAACGCGACATTGAGCCCTCCTTGTTTCATTTTGGGGAGTGTCACCTGTCGCCTGGCCTTAGGGCTGCCCGGATCGTCTTTCTCCGTTGCGAAGTTTCCAGAGATATCGTCATGAGTGTCTATCGTAATGATGCGCTGATGGATGTCTCGTGCTGTGGCCAGGATGTCTGCATCGCTTGCCGGCGGTCCTACTCGTTGTGCCGGTGTTGTAACAAGGAAGACGAGAGAAAGTGCGGCGGTTACAGCGAGACGGAAACGTATCATAGGAATGCTCCTGGGTTGGAATATGTGGTGAAGAACGGTGCGGAAAATGTAGGGAAAGGTGGAGACAAATCCAACGCCTGTTGTTGACTTAGGTGGAAAGAGGAAGAGGAGGTTCTTCGCTCGAGGAAGTGAGCGGGTGATCTGTCTGAAGAAAAACGGGAAGGGAGGAGAAGATTGCGAAAATCCCTTTAGGGTGAGCGCGCCAGTGTTGTGTTTCAGAAACGCATCGAATACGTCCAACCATAGAGGTTGCCGCTCATCAACGCGAATCTTCGCGAACGATGTTTGAGACAAGAGTGCATTTTGTGGAGATTCGTGAAGATTGGTGGGCGACTATTTTAGATCTTTGTCCGAGACGCGAGACTAGTACACGTCGATCTTTTCAACCGACTCTCTCCAATCCTCAGTCGTTTTCACCACACGCTCCGCGAGGACGGTGAGCATCTTCTTGATTATCGCTGGATGTTTTTCGATCAGCTCGTCGACGCCAATTCTCACGTGCATCAGGAGTGTTGCCTCTTGCGCGATGAGCGTTGCCGTCCGGGGAATGTCGAGAAGAAAGCCGAGCTCGCCGATGACCGTCCCCGGCTTTTCGATCACCGCGACAGAGAAATCACTCTTAAAAACGCCAACTCTGCCGGAGAGCAACACGAACCATCCATCGCTCGGATCGCCTTCGCGAAGGATCGTCTCCCCGATGCGATAATACTTTTTGTTGGCTGGAAGTCCCAGAAAAGGCGTTGTTTGTTGCGACATGGCACGAGGATTCTACACAATTCCTGGTTAAGGGTCAAGGGTGGATTTCTTTCCAACCGGCTTCCGTCTCACGATGAGATCAAACATGGTGCCGTTTCGGCATCAGTCGGATTCCAGGAGATATCTCGCTCATTCTGGCACACACTTTCTTGCTCGGGCCTATCGCGAGAACTCGATCTCAGCAAACACGGGAAAGTGATCTGACAAGAACCCTTCCTCCCGCATTTCCGAAAGTATTGCGTGACGGAGTACTCCAATGTCCTCTGTGACGAAAATGTAGTCGATCCGATCGCCTATGATGCCCTGCTTCGGATCGAAACCGCTGAAGGTCTTGTCGGATCCGTGGTGTGGTGTGCGCGAAATCATCTTCGCGTCCTTCAGCGCGAGGCCCGCTGCTCCGTCTTGATGCGTGATGATCTTGTACGGATCATCGTTCTCCGTAGAGTCGAAGTCGCCCGCAAGAATCGCGGATCTGTTTCCCGCGATTCTCCGGATGAACTTCCTGACAAGATGCGCGCTCTCTTTCCGCGCGACCACGCCAACGTGATCGAAGTGTGTATTGAAGACATAGAATTGTTTGCCGGACTGCTTATCCCTGAAGTGCACCCACGTCATGATCCGGACAATCGCCGCGTCCCATCCCTCGCTTACTACAGATGGAGTTGGTGAAAGCCAGATTGTGTTCGTCTCAAGAATTTCGAACCGGTTCGTGTTGTAGAAGATCGATGAGAACTCTCCTTCTTCCCTTCCATCGTCTCTGCCGACACCACAATATTCGAAGCCCGCGAGCTGTTCCTTGAGGTAGCGCACCTGCTGGATGAGCGCTTCCTGAATGCACACGATGTCGATCTTGTGAAATCGTATCAACGATGCGACGTGCGCCTTTCGGTTTTCCCATGCGTGGATCCCGTCGGCCGGATTGTCGTATCGGATGTTGTACGTTGCTATTCGAACTTGAGCTTGTGGCTTCGCGGCTGTCAGAACCAACAATCCGACAAGAGGAAAGACACGTAACGACCGGCTCATGGCTTCACCACAAGAATGTTTGCAGAACATGCGGCAATCAACTTTCCCTTCTTGTTTCTCGCTTCACCGGTCAGGTACATCGTGTTCGGTCCTCGTGAAGCGACTTTTGCGACAATGGTGAGTTCGTCCCCAACATCGATTGCCCTAACGAACTGCGTGTGCAGATCGAGTGTGACACAGAGGCCCCGCGCGGCCAAATAGCTGAGCGGCCCGAACGTATTATCGAACGCTGCGGCAATGAAGCCCCCCTGCATCTTCTGCATAGGATTTAGGGTCTCTCTTGAAACGGGAAAGGAGGCCGTCAGAGAAGAACGGGATTCATACTGTAGAAAAGTCCCATTCATTGCCTGAAAGCAATTTGGGGGATATTGAACGTCACGACTCAACGTCGCGCTCAATTCCTCGGACTCCTGCTCAAGAATCTTGATAGAGTTGTGCATAATGAATTGTGAATGGTTGGCCGATATGACCGGCGTGAACAAAAGGTAGAAAAAGCGGCAGCGAACTCCAATTGTAGCTGCTTAGTGAAAGAAAGAATCAAAGGATTTCTAACCACCGATGGCACACAGCCGGAGGCCCAAGAACGACAAACGCGATAGCGTTTGACAAGTTAGAGGAATGGCTTCGCTATCCCNNCGAGCGTGGTCAAATAGCTGAGTAAGCACATCCAATTCGCATTTGCGACATCGTGTCCTGTTCTTCTTTCTCAGAGCACGAATGTGATACCGACGCGGAAATTCTTCGTCGGCCGGTCGTAACTTTCCAGGCTCTCGCCGTAGCCGTTCCAGTGCTGAAGCTGGAGCGACGGGTTCACTGCTTCCAGTTTGTGTGTGATGAGCCTGATCGGCTTTCCGACAAGCACGAGGCGAACTCCCGACTTTTTGAAACCGCCGCCCGCCCCCTTCTTAAGCAAAACATAGAATCGCAACAGCTCCTCTTTCTCTCTGAACACCCAATCCATCCGGAGCTCGCCATAGCCGAGGTATGATCTGATGTCGGCATTCTCATCGCCGATGGCGAACGGGACCCAGAGTTTCGGCCGGATGAGAATGGCAGAGTTGAGAAGCAATAGCTGCGGCTCGATGTAGATCTTGTTCCAGCTTCTTGATATAGCCCCTTCTTTGCCGTTTGACTCGTGCTGAAGTCCCACCCCCACCGTGCGCGTGATCGACGGTCCTTCTCCGACACAAAACTCATAGAACACTTCCGGTGCATAGTTACTCTCTCTGAAGGGAGCCGATTCCTCGAAACGCCATAGGTCCCAAAACGATCTTTGTGTGAACCCGAAATAGAGCCGGTTCACGCTGAAGAGACGATATTTCACGCTCAACTGAAACTCTATCTCCGCCTCCTTGGTGAAGCCTGAGACGACGTAATTATCCCGATGCTGGCTGAATTTTTGGGTTTCCGACGGATCCTGGGAGAACGCCGGGAAACCGACAAGGACGGCAAGTAAACTCAATGGAACGACGAGAGATGTATGTGGAGTTTTGTTTACCATTGTTGGTGTCTTCGGAACGACGGCGTAGGTTGTTGAAGGCAGGTTCTGCCGTCGGTGATGTGCTTGTGGGCGATGGCCTGGTTTCTTCCATCCATCATTCATCTGGTTCTAATGTTGTTGTAGGGCGCGCCGGCTGCGGAGATGGGAATATGATTATTCTGGTCCAACCACTCGAATCGCGCCTGCTTCCAGTAACGGCGACAACATGTTAGCCGCTCCACCATGCTCAACGATTCTTCCATTGACGACCCTGTCGACGTTGACGCTGGAGTATGTGAGAATTTTGCCCGTCGGTTTCATTCCCAACCAAACGCCGCTATGGGTGCCACGCGCAATGATGGTGGTGGCAACCCATTCGTCTTCTGCAATCTGATGTTCGATTGTGATCTTAAGGTCGGGATATGTTTGGCGGACGCCGAGAATATGGTCCTGGGCGCCCTTGATGCCGAGAGCGTATCTCCGGCCTTCATAGACTTCAACGTAGTCGGGAGAGATGAACGATTCGATCTTATCCACATTCCCGGTGTTGACGACTTCTTCTATGTAACGCCGGATGACGTGCTTGTTCTCACTTGTCGACATTGGAAGTCTCCGTAGTGCGTGGTCGTGGTAGTGCAGCTAACGAGCGATGTGCATACTGTGGTCCGATTTGCCATGCAGATCGAAGTTAGTGTTTCCTTGGTGAACTTCAAAGTCAGTATGAACTCCATGTATTCCCTAAAAAAGGGAACTGAAGGCGATTTGGAAATGAGTCGTTGCCTCATAATTTATGTAACCCAAGAGAAAGGGAGATAATAATGAGCAACGTATCGAAGCGCGAGTACCTTCACAACATTCAGACACGATATCAGGCGGGATCCCGCAGTGGCGCCTCTGGGGGGATTTCTCATTGAGGCGCCACAAG
>DMMN01000046.1 GCA_003453835.1 Bacteroidota bacterium
GGGGTGTCGGAAGGTGAGTGATGAAGAACTGGCATCCCTCGGTGTCCTTCCCGGAGCTCGCGACGCCGAAACTCCCTCGATCGTATTTTTGCAGTGAATACTCCGATCGGATGGCATATCCCGGCCCCCCCCAACCGTCGCCCCGCGGATCTCCTCCCTGGACGACGAAGTTCGGCACAACGCGGTGAAACGAGAGACCGTCGAAGAACCGCCGCTTCACAAGCTTGACGAAACTCAGGACGGTGAAGGGCGCTTCGTCTCTTAGTAATTGAAATCGAATCGTCCCCTTGCTCGTCTGAAGCGTGGCGGTCTGGCCGGGCTTCACCGATTCGAACGTCTCCCAATCGAAATCTACATGAACTGGCGGTGACGAAGTTGAAACCGGTGCTGTGGTATCCTTGCCTGTAATCTGTCTGAGTGAAGCCATAGCAACGTCGGCGACGCTTCTGTCTCTATCCTTCAATCCTTTTTCAAGTGAGGGCAAGAAACGCGCGTCATTGATCCTCCCCATCGCGACCAGGACGGCCTGCATGGCCTCGTTGTCGTCCGGCGAGTTCAGTCGGTCATAACTGAGGCTGAGAGCGGAGATCAGGGAATCTTCGTTGCCCGCGGTCTTCAGCATGCCATAGAAAGATGTATCCCCCAGGGCATTGGCGACGAGATTTGTAATCGCCATATCCCCACGTTTGAGAGAATTCAACGTCTTCGAGTACAGCATCGAGCGGATTTCCAAGAGATCCGGATCTCCCGAGCGCATGCGTGAAATGGTGCTTGGGGTGAGAAATCTCCGGATGAAATCCCAAGCGGCCATCGCGATCCTGATCGAATCGCTTTCAAGGTGACGAAGGACGACAACCATGCTTTTTGCCGTGGGGATCAAGCTGAGTCCCTCGAGGACTTTCGTCTTCTCCCGAACCGAGAGATCCTTCTCATTGATGAAGTTCTTCTTGTTGAAATCATCCGGGAAGATTCGTGCAAGAGATACAAACGCTTCGCCACGGACCA
This sequence comes from Bacteroidota bacterium, assembly GCA_003453835.1. Taxonomy (GTDB): domain Bacteria; phylum Bacteroidota; class Ignavibacteria; order UBA10030; family UBA10030; genus UBA10030. Next base: position 1,006 of record DMMN01000046.1, read on the forward strand.
ACTCTGCCTTCGGACTTTTTGTGTCTGCAAGACGCAGCAAAGTCTGTCGTACCCTTGTTGAGTCCTTCGACGATTGGATGGTCTGTCGTGGAAGTCCGGCAAGCGCCACCAGGGATGCGATCTTGACGTGGTCGTTCTCCGAATTCAAGTACTCCAGGAAATCACCAGCGAGATCCTGATTGGTGAGCACCAGCATGGCAAGGGAACGAACGATCTGAACCTGCACGCGCCAGTCCCCTTTCTGTCGCTCTCTCCGCTCCAAGGCCCTGAGCACATCAACGAGATCGCGGGACTTCGACCTCCCCAAGAGTGTGACAAGATTCATTCGAACATCCGGACTGGGATCTGCTGCAAGCTTTACCAGATCGTCTCGCCGTTTCGAAATCTCGACGTCGATGAGTCCGTGCGGAGCGGTTCGCCACAGGGCAAAGAGCGCTCCCCAACGAACCTCGGGATTTTGATCACCGAGCAGATCAAAACAGAACCACATCGATCGCTCGTTCTTGATGCCCCGCAGCGCGAATCGCCCGATGCTCATCGCCTGCTCGGCTTTGACGGCTCCGACGAGAGAATCGGGAAACTCGGTCACGGCGTCAAGGGCTTGCTCATCTCCGATTCTCCCCATCGCCTCCAGTATGCGCGCTTGAACCGAAGGATCATTCTCCACCCGGAATCCCGCGATGAGCGAATCGACCGCCAGGATCGAATCTTGTGAGGAGGCATGTCGCAATTGACCAAGTGCAAACGCTGCGGCCTCGCGCACCTTCGGAGTCGAATCGCGCAGCGAGCGGAGCAAGTGTGGCAATGAGATCGAATCTTGCAGATTGGCGCACGCCATCGCCGCACGGTACCGCAGGTTCGCGTCGCTATTCGCGAGGTACGAGAGTAACCTCCCTTCGCCGAGAGAGCGCAAATCTTGAAGTGTCAAGATGTCGCGCTCGGTGTCCGAGAGCCTCTGCGCTTCAAGGAGATTGAAGCAACCTCCTGCAACTGAAACGAAAGCCGCAAGGAATCTCAAGGAGTTTTTCGTGATCGAGCTTTTCATGTTCATCCGATCTCTGGTAAAAGTCCCGGGTTCTTTCAGTCTGTAGTCTTAAAGATCCTCTTCTGAATCTCTCTTCCGGTCTTCGTGTTCGCAAGACCTCCCTGACCGGACTCTTTTAGTCTCGGGGACAACAGGTCACCCACTTCCTTGGTCGCGAAGATTACTTCATCTGCCGGGATGAGGCTCCTGATTCCGGCTAGTGCCATCTGGGCTGAGACGAATGCGTTTGCCACACCTACGGCATTACGGGTTGTGCAAGGTTCCTCCACAAGCCCCCCTACCGGGTCGCAAACAAGTCCCATTGTCGCTTTCAGTGCGAAGCCGACCGATTCGAGGATCTGGTCGTCGGTTCCACCGAGCAAGTAAGTGATCGATGCAGCGGCCATCGCGGCCGCACTTCCGGTCTCCCCCATGCAGCCGGCCTCCGAGCCTGCGAAAGAAGAGTTCTTCGCGAAAATCAGCCCGACGGCAGATGATACAAGGAGCGCATCGAGGATCCTCTCCCGGTCGATCTTGTGCTCTTCCATCATTGTTACGAGCACGGCAGGCATGATACCGGCGGAACCGGCCGTGGGAGCCGCAGCGATCTTCCCCATGCACGCATTCACTTCTCCCACCGCAATCGCCCGGGCCGAGGCCTTTTTGAGTGCGGGTCCGAGGGCTTCTATGGGGGAGTTATAGACGGCCTTGGCCCAGTTGTTCAACATCCCGCTGGGGGAGATAACTTGCTGGGTGAGTCCATGCTCCACGGATTCTTCCATCACAAAGAGGATGCGTTTGAGACCGGCGTACACCTGCTCACGCGTCAGGTTCTTATTTCGCATTTCATAATCGATCATCGCTTGTGCGATGTCCTTCTTTTCGCGGCTGCAATATTCAACGATGTCGGAGAGCAGATTAAATTCCATGCGTGTTCCTCCCTATTCGGTCCCCGCTATTTCTCATAACGAGAGCTCCCTTCAGGCATCGGTTCAACAAGGCGAACGAACTTCACCCACGAAAACGACGCTATCTTCCTCAGAATCTCCTCATCCATGCCTTGGTCAACTTCGATCACCATGTTTGCCAACTCCTCGCTCCGCGACACATACATATTAGCAATATTGATGCTCTTCTCGGCAATTGCACCGCTGATCTTCTGAATGCTGCCCGGGATATCTTCCGCGATGATCACAAGCGTGTGAGTTTGCGCGCTGAAGTCGACCGGAAAGCCTTCGATCTCCTGGATCCGGATTCTCCCGCCGCCCAGCGACGCACCGACCACCTCCACCATTCCACCATTCTTCCCGAACAACTTGACCCGCGCGGTATTCGAGTGGAATCTCGCCAGGTCGCCGACAAACTTGAATTCCCACTCCAGTCCGGCAGCCACGGCAAGCTCGGTGGACCGCTTGATCCGTTCGTCATCGGGACCAAAGCCAAGCACGCCACCGATGATTGCCTTGTCTGTTCCATGCCCCTTGTGTGTCTTTGCGAACGAATTATAGAGAGTGATGATCGCTCGTTTCGGCTCGTCCTGGAGCAGTTCCCGGGCGAANNCTCGCGCCGGCAGTGTGCGAGCTCGATGGCCCGATCATAATGGGACCGAGGATGTCGAATATCGATGCCTTTGTTGTCATGACAGGCGAAGGTCTCTCCTCCTCACATTATTCTCCTCCATTGTTGCTTCCCCGAATCTCCGGCAGGTCGAAGAGAAGCGTGGCGTTTGCCGATGTGCGGACGGCAACCTCTGTTACCGAAAGCTCAAGAGCTTCTGATATTGTTTCCGCCACCAAGCGCACGTGCGCCGGCTCGTTGCGTTTCCCTCGAAAGGGAACCGGCGTCATGTAGGGCGAATCGGTTTCTATCAGCAGATTTCTCACTCCGATGGATTTGATGGTTTCGATCACCGGAGAATTCTTGAACGTTACGATTCCGGGGTAGGAAACAAAAAAGCCGAGTTCAAACAGTCGTTTGCATTGTTCCGTATCCCCCGAGAAGCAATGGAAGACCCCGCGAGTTGCCACGAGATCCCCCGCCGCGGATGCCGATCTCTTCTTCCACTTCGGCGTTGAGAGTGCAACTTGTCCCACGATCAGCATCGCTTCCAGAATCGATTCACGCGTATGAACGATGATGGGAAGATCTCGACGAACAGCGATTGCGATCTGCTTTTCGAAGACTTGCTGCTGAACGTCTCTTGGCGAGAAGTCATAGTGAAAATCCAAACCTATCTCACCGATGGCGACAACCTTTTCGTGAGCGCTTAGCTCTTCAATCTCGGAAAGCCCCTCATCTGAAGCATTCGCCGCATCATGCGGGTGAAATCCCACTGCGGCAAAGACGAGATCGTACTGTTCGGCGAGAGCGACCGCCTCCCGGCTGGTTTCGAGCGTCGTGCCAGGGACAACGATGCGGTCAACGCCTGCGCTTCGAGCGCGATGGATCACGTCATCTCGATCGGCCCTGTACTCTTCAACGAAAAGGTGTGCGTGTGAATCGATGTACATAGATGGACCAGACAACTCTCGGCCGTCCGAAGCACTATTCGCTTCTCCACGTCTCAAGGAGCGCTTACGGGAAAGCCGGCGGCAGGTTACCAGACTCCATCGACGGTGATAAAATACGTGCGCACGGGGGCGAGATTCCCGATGAGTTCAACATAGTGATAGTTCGTCAGATTGTTCACGTTGAATCCAATCCGAATTGGAAGTCCGAGGCCGACCAGCTCGTACCACGCGCGGACATCAACCACCTTGATGGGGACCAATTGATCACCGTGAATGATCGGCGCAAACCTGACGAGATTCTCATCAATTCGTTCCACTCGCGAGAGATACCGAAAATCCGCGGAAGTACGAAGATGATCATAGGAAAGCGATCCGGAAACATAGAACATATGCCGGGGACGGAACTTCAAGATCGCGTTTTCATTCAGATCACGAGGCCAAATGTACGTATAGCCTAAGTCCGAGGAGAGGACCTTCTTCCACCATTCGATCCTCAGCCCTACCTCCCCGCCGGTGATCCTGGCTTTGGTCACGTTATCGAACTTGATGTACGCCTCATTTCGCTCGTTGAAGGCCACGCCCGGCTCGATGAGATTCTTGAAGCTACTGGTAAACACGGCTGCGTCGAGGAAAAAGCGATCGGCCAGCGATCGGCTCCCTCCAATTTCGAACGACACGCTCTGCTCAATCAGGAGATCAACGTTTGGCAGAACCGGTACATTCGAAATGTTCTGGGGACTCTCGATATACAACTCCCCGATCGCGGGGTAGCGAAACCCGGATCCGAAAGAAGCACGTAGACTTGTCTCGCGGTCAGGCGAGTAGACGAATCCGAGCTTGGGATTCACTTGAGAGGTCGAGGGGAGCACCGAAACCTTCTGCCAGTCGAACCGGAGACCTGCAGTCGCCTTCAGCTTTGGGAGGAGCTCCACCTCATCCTGGACGTACGCCGCGGCACCGACGCCGGGGTGTTTCCCGAACAAGTTCGCATCGACAAGGTCGTANNGAGGTCGTAGTTGCCGGCCACCCCGAATGTCAATACATTTTCCTTTGAGAATTCATACGTCCCCTGTACGTCCAGGTTTGCTAGATGAGAAGTCGATATGTAGTTACGCTTTCCAAGCTTCGAATCCTCCCAGTAATTGACGAAGTAAATTCCTTTGACCGTGTAGAAGAATTTTTCGGATAGGAACTCTTTGTACGAGATGCCGATGTTCCCTCTTCGAGAGTCCACCTGGCCGTCGAGTTGATCGTCGGCAGGCTTTGTCGCCTCACGAAGATTCCTCCACCAAAAGAAATTGCCATGGACTCGCTGAAGGTAGTTCGCGGTCACCGTGATGCTTTGGGACGACGAGAAGTCGTATCGCAGCTTGGAATAGAGGCTCCACCTATGGTACGCATCGTTCTGCCGATAGCTATCGTCGACGGTTCGGGTCGCGCTCAGAAGGTACCCCAACGCTCCGGTTTTGTTGGAATAGGTCGCAAGCAGACCAGAGTTGAACCTTGATTTCGTCGACCATCGCCACTCTGAGAAGCGTGGTTGATCGTATAGTCCCGTGTACAATCTGATGCGCAACTCGGGAGAATCCTGCACATCTCTTGTAATAACGTTGATGACGCCTCCGAGAGCGCTGGAGCCGTAGAGAGCAGACCCGGCACCCTTGACGATCTCTATTCGCTCGACTTGATAGACGGGGATCGTCTCCCAATTTATTTCGCCCGTGTCACCCGTCAGAAACGGAAGACCGTCCAGGAGCAACAGTACTCGACTTCCTACTCCCCTGCTATAGCCGCTGGAGCCGCGGATGTTCACCTGATCATACGTCATGTTCACCCCCGGCACATAGCGAAGGGCATCGTCAAGGGTCACCGTGTTTCGTTCGGCGATCATCTTTGCCGTCACGGTCGAAACACTCACCGGAACATCCTGCAAGGATTGTTCCCGGCGATTCGCAGTGATTACGACCTGCTCTGTCTCGATGAAGGTCGGCATCAACTTCAGGCTGAGGAACTGTTCCTTGCTCGCTACCACCGCTACCTGATCGACCACGATCCGTTGGTATCCAATCATTGAGACGACGAGCGTGTACGTGCCGGGCGGGATCTTTGAGATTCGAAACTCTCCTTGCAGGCCCGTGGCCGTGCCCATGAATGTCCCTCGAAGAACGATATTCGCTCCAGTCAGCGGCTGTGCCGTTTCCGCATCGACCACTTTTCCTGCTATCGAGCCGACGACCGGCTGTGCCGAAAGCGAGATAACGAAGAGTGACAAACCTAGAATAGTATGGAATATCGTCGATCTCAAAATGGCTGACGTGGGGGTTTATGAAAGTTGACCTTCATGTTCACTCCCCTCACAAACTGAAAGTCTTCGACCGTCACTTGTAGCGGCTCAGGAGGGATACTGTTCGATCCGTAGAGTCCAACCACCCGAAGACTCCCCACACTGATCTCTTCACGAAATCGCTGCAGCACACCAATGTACTTGTAGGTTCCAGCGGGGAGGGCGAAAGAATACACCGTTGAATCGACGAAGAACGGGAGGTTCTTCTCAAATGAGGGATGGATGTAAATTGCCGGGGGTTCCGAAAACAATCCAGTGAAAATCTTCGACGAATCGAGCGGATAGATTTTGGAGGCGAACACCCAGAGATTGAACAGGCTGTCCTGCCTCGGCCACGTCCCTTTTTCAAAGAGGATCGTTCCGCCAAGACCGGGCTCGACCTCCGGAGGAGGTGTAAGGCCCGGCTCACAGGATGCGAGGAGGAAAAGACAAAGAGTTGCGAGGAAAACTTTCATAGTTTGGAAGAGAAAGTAGTAATCGACCCATTCAAATGCAACCGCCTCATCGACGGATATCACCGACGATCTCCGCGACGCGTGGAGCGAGGAAATTCCAGCCGACTTTGCGTTCCATTTCCACGACCGATGCGCTTCAAGTTATAAGACGTGCCTTCATCCTTCTTCGCGAGACGCCGAGTTTCGGGTTGGAAATCTTGGCAGTCTTACGTATATTTACACGCCAAAAATTGAACAACGCAGAGACCATTGAGCATAGAGTCGGTGACAGTGGAGTATCCAGGAAGCGAAACAGGCAGAGGAAGAAGCCCGGATCGAACCACCTTCGACCAGAAGTATGTTCAATCCCTATTCGACCGTATTGCTTACCGATATGACTTCCTGAACCACGCTCTCAGTGCCGGAGTAGATATCTGGTGGCGAAGAAAAGCTGTGAGAATCTTGCGCGAGTTCCATCCCGCGACAATCCTGGACGTTGCGACGGGCACTGGGGACTTGGCGATCGAAGTTGCGAGACTGAATGCCGGGAAAATCGTCGGAATCGATATCTCCAGCCAAATGTTGGGCATCGCGCGCAAGAAGCTTATCCGGCACAACCTGACGACGAGGGTGGAACTCATCGAGGGATCCGCGGAGCAACTTCAGCTCGCCGATGAGTCGTTCGATGCCGTAACCGTTGCCTTTGGGGTAAGGAATTTCTCGGATCTTACACGTGGGTTGTCAGAGATGCGGCGCGTCCTTCGGCCCGGGGGTGTTGCGTTGATCCTCGAGTTCTCCCGGCCCCGGCATGCTCCGTTGAAGCACGTGTACCAATTCTATTTCAGGCGGATTCTTCCTGTCGTCGGCGGATTCATCTCGAGGAGTCGAGAAGCTTACGAATACCTCCCGCGCACCGTCGAGAATTTCCCCGACGGAGAGAACTTTGTGCGGATCCTCCAGTCGGTGGGCTTCCCAACCGTGCGGCAGTATCCTCTTACGTTCGGCATTGCGACAATCTATCTCGCGCACAAGGAGATTGAAGAAAAGGTGAATGTAGCATAGATGACGGAACGATTGATCCGCGTCGGGCACAGCCCGGACCCCGACGACGCGTTTATGTTTTACGGACTCTCCAGCGGAAAGGTCAAGTTGGAGAACATACGCATCGAGCACCAACTCGAGGATATCCAGACCCTGAACGAACGTGCGATGAAGGGAGAGCTTGAAGTGACGGCAATCTCGGCGCACGCATATGCCTTCGTGGCGGACAAGTACTGGATTCTCAGAACCGGCGCAAGCATGGGTGAAGGATACGGCCCGGTGATCGTCTCGAAACGATTCAAGACCCTCGCCGACCTCCGTGGCAAGACCGTCGCAACACCGGGAAAGCTCACAACCGCCACGCTGCTCTTTAGGATCTTCACGGAAGGCATTGACCACGTCGATATTCCCTTCGATCAGATCATGGATCGTGTCGAGAGCGCCGAATTCGATGCAGGGCTCTTGATCCACGAAAGCCAGATCACGTATGGAGACCTCGGCTTCACCAAGATTGTCGATTTTGGTGAATTGTGGTCAAGAATGTACAACGGCCTCCCCCTTCCCTTGGGATTGGATGTCGTCCGCAAGGACGTGGGGGAAAATGTTGCCCACCAGCTATCCCAGGGCCTGCGAGAGAGCATCCAGTACGGCTATGCGCACCTCAAAGAAGCAATACCGTACGCACTTCAGTACGGTCGCGGCATCAGTGAGGAACTCGGTGAGAGGTTTGTAAAGATGTATGTGAGCGAGTTGACGATCGACATGGGTGAAAACGGGAAGCGGGCGCTGGAATTGCTTTTCAAGCTCGGCACGGAACGGCGGGTCATTCCGGCTATACCTGATCTTAGGTTGTTCTAGAGCACCAGACCTCGATGATCGGCCTCTTCAAAATATTTGATGCTCACGTTCATTTCTATTCGAACTCATACTTCCGTTTTCTCGTTAAGCAGAAGACGCAACGGCTGGATATCAATACGGAATTGAAAAACCTGGCCGCGAAGGGCCACATCGAGATTCCCGGAGAAGATCCCGTCGCGTTGGCGAAGCGTTGGATCGAAATCATCGATAAATGGAAGATCGAACGACTGGTATTGTTCGGGAGCATTCCGGGGGATGAGGACTCGGTCGCCAAGGCGGTCCAGGCCTTCCCCAATCGGTTCACCGGTTTCTTCACCGTCGATCCGAACTCCAATGTGCTCATGGAGAATGCCGAGAAGCGTTTGAAGCAAGATAAGCTTCGCGGAATCCTTCTCTATCCTTCCCTCTATCAGATCAGCGTGAACGACTCCTGGCTCGACCCTCTCTTTGCACTCTGTCAGGAAACGAAGACAATCGTCTTCACTCAATTCGGAAGACTGACGATGAAGACACGTGATTTTGCCGGAATCCCCACGATCACGAATGACGAGTACGCAAATCCAAAAGACCTCATCCCGGTCGCAAAGAAATATACAGGCATTCGCTTCATCATCCCTCATTTCGGAGCGGGCAAGCTCGATGAGCTGCTGCAGGTCGGGAAAGAATGCCCCAACGTCTTCGTCGACACGGCAGGATCGAACTCGTGGATGGCAGACCATCCCTCGAAGCCCGACTTGCGGACGGTTCTGCAGAAGACCTTGGCAGCTTTCGGGGCAGGCCGAGTACTGTTCGGCTCGGATTCCGGGATGTTTCCTCGAGGGTACCGATACGATATTGTCGACAATCAGACAAAGCTCGCTCAGGAAATGCGGTTGCCGATTGCCGATGCCAAAAAACTATTCTATGAGAATATGGCATCACTCGTCGACAACTAATCCTCTCCCGTAAAGATCAATCTCCCTTCCGCCCCTGCCCAAAGCAGTTACTTCCCCCCAGCCAACCGTAAGAGGTTCAAGATTCCACTGACGAGAGCCATTAAATCGACCTGATTCGGAAACGGAGGCGGCCTCATCGGATTGTAGGATGTTCCGAACAGTTGCCGGTTTCGAAGCATTCCTGCCTCAAGAGAACCCGGATGCTCGAGTCGCGCCAGGGCCAATGTGAGCCAGCGCTTATTGACCGTCCGCACCGAGTCGTCCCGCAATGCCGACTGGAATACAACCTCCTTGAGGAGCGCTTCGCGCAGTGCAGGATATTCCCGCGTGAGTGAATCAAGAAGCTCAAACGTGAAGTCAGAGAATGCAGGAAGTGGACGAACGAGGGCAGAGATCGAGTCCACATTGGACGTTGCGAAGGTGGGCGTCGTGAGATTGACTTGCTCGTCGGGTGCGCTGACAATGGTCGGTCGCTCGACCATCCGGCTCCTCGCCTTCCCGTGGGGAAGTGATGTTTTTCGCACTGGCTGGGTCGATGGCAGAGTCGAGGATTTCTCTCTCGCAACGGAGAGTTGCAGGGATACGATCGGCTCTTCGCGGTCGGAAGGTGGTTGAATGTGAACGAAGAGCAGGGAAAAGAGAAGAATTACGTGGAGGAGAAACGAGAGGAAAAGCGCGAGCTTCGTTTCCTTGCTTATCGCAAGGATTCTATTGGACACCACGTGCCACGGAGGGAACTCAGGCAGCGGCCCCGATCGGGTCATGAACTCTCAAGATCTCATAGAGCGTTGTGCGCTGTGCCGCGGAGAATCCCGATTCGTGAATGAGCTGGATACACTCCTCGGTGTTCGTCTTGTTCACAAAGTTCGCGGCCGCGTGGACATTCTCCTCCAGGAGGGTTCCCCCGAAATCGTCGGCACCAAAGTGAAGCCCAATCTGCCCGGTCTTTTTTCCTTCCGAGAACCAGGACGCCTGGATGTGTGAAAAGTTGTCCAGATAGATCCTGGCGAGAGCGATGATCTGGAGATATCGAGTGGGCGTGGCGTAGTGTGGGATGATCTTTTCGAGCGGCGTGTTCCCCGGTTTGAAGGACCACGGAACGAATGCCGTGAATCCTCCGGTCTCGTCCTGCAGCTTGCGGATGCTTTCGAGATGCTCGATGATATCGGCATCGGTTTCGACGTGGCCATACATCATCGTCGCTGTTGACTTGTAGCCAATCCGATGGGCTTCTCGCATGACATTCAGCCAATCGGCCGACGTACCTTTCTTGCTGCTGATCTTCTTCTTGACCCGATCAGAGAGGATCTCGGCGCCGCCTCCCGGTATGGAGCGCAGGCCGGCCTCCCAGAGCCGCTCAAGAACTTCACGAACCGTCTGTCCGGAGACCTGAGCCATTCCGATGATCTCGGATGTCGAGAAAAAATGTGGATGGATTTCCGGTACTTCCTTCACTGTCCGCCGAACGAGGTCGAGATAGTATTCGAATGGAAGCGCCGGATTCACACCTCCCTGGAGAAGTACGGTTGTCACTCCCTTCGCAGCCGATTCCTTGAACTTCTGAATCATGTGTTCGACGCTATGAGTGTACGCCCCTTCCTCACCGGGATGCCGATAGAAGGCGCAGAAAACACAATCAATATTGCAGACGTTCGAGTAGTTCGGATTTGTGTCGACCACGAAGGTGACCAACGGTTCCGGATTCTTCTTGAATCGAATCTCGCCGGCGAGCTCACCCAGATCGAGCAACTCGGCGTTCTGCAGTACGAAGAGACCTTCGGCAGCCGTTATCCTTCTGCCGGATCGAATCTTCTTGTATGTTGCTTCAAGCGTCATTTGTTCACACTTCGTACCTACTGAGCTACTGGACCACGGATGGCGCACCCCCGCCAGCCTTCCCGTGGTCGCGGGCGGGGATAACGAAGCCATACCTCTAACTTGTCAAACGCTATCGCGTTTNNTTCATGATGCTGAAGCTGGCCTCCTCCAGTTTGACCACGACGGGCCTGACGATCACACCAGGAATATTCTTGGGAACCGACACGTCGGTCATATGAATGACGCAGACGTGGTTCTTCCCAAGATTTCCCACGAAATGGCCGAGCTCGAACATCGCGTAGGTGAGGTCGTCAGAATTGAAAACGAAGAAGGCATACTTCGCTTCCGAGTTGACGTCAATGTGGTCAAGGTCGATCATCTCCCCGTGTTGCCTATCAATCGCGATCTCCTCAAGTCCAAT
>DMMN01000041.1 GCA_003453835.1 Bacteroidota bacterium
TCGGGACCAGAGGAGCCGTCGACTTCCAGTCGATGGCGACAGCAATTGATCCCAACAATAAAGCGCTTTTCCTGAGGCGGTTAGCTTAAGGATATTACAACAGGCGTGCAATACCAAGAGAAACAAACGAATTCCGCGGCCGGGCGAAGCGATAGGTGTAGTCCAGGCGAAAGAAACTGAAAAGTCTGTTGATGCCGAAGCCGGCCTCGGTAAACCACCCAACCGTTCTTTGCGACACCGGAAATGTGGTCGAGGTCGGGCCCCACGTCCGCGCTGCCGTCCCGTGCAGGACCAATTCGACGCTGTTCTTGTACAGGAACGGTATGTTCAGAGCGAGGAACGGCGTGCTGCGGAAATTGTGCTCGATGGAAAGCAGCACCATCTTGTTTCCGGAAAACTCTTTCACGCCGCCGCTGCGGAGAACGCCGAACGGCGCGTAGCCGCTGTAGCGGGATTCCAGGCTGAACAATCGCTGAGGGGGGAGCGAGCCGCCCGAAGTTCCCGCGCTCAGATGAACACTGAGTAACGGCGGAAACAGGAAACGCCTGGAGTAGGTTTGCAGATGGAGTTCCCCCCGGAACGCAAACCGAGTATAGTTGAAACCGCCTCCAGGCGACGATTGAAGGGAATGCTCAAGCTCGAGTTCCGCAAAATCACGCGCAATCAGACCAAGCGGAACCGCGCTCTCACCGTACCGCGCGCTGATCTTCAAGGCCCTGAGACTCCCCTCTGTGATGATGGGATTTGGCCGGTACAGATCGCTTCGCGAGAAGAAGCTGTAGTTCGTTCGTTGAATCGCCGATCGGTGATCTTCGTTCATGTAGTCAAACCGGAGTGATAGCTTGGCCATCGGTCGGGTGCGCAGAAAGATTCTCCAGCCCCTCGAGTAAAAGTAGTCGCGGTAATCGCTCTTGTCAAGCAATGCCCCGGCAGTGATCGCGGCAGAATTGTAGAATCTCTCATCGGGGATGGGTTCGAGGCTCTTGTAGATCTCGAATCCGAGGCTGTAACGGCGCAGACTATCCGGAAAGAATTCACCGCCGAGGCTCAGCTTCGATTTCTTGTCGGAGAACCCGTACCCGCCCGATCCGAAGAGCCGTATCCGATTCGTCAGACTGTCCAAATCATGATTCAGGCCGAAGAAGAGCCCCTCAATCCTGTTGAATCGAAGATCGACTCGTTCAATGTACCACAAGAGCGGGGAGCCTAGCAGGGACAATGGCCCGGAGGGTTGAAACTGTTTGTCCAAAGATTGGGTGCTGTCGAGCGTCTTGTAGGCACCTTGCTCTTCCGGAGTCAGCGGCAGCACCTCGCGTTGTGCCCAGAAGAGCGAGTCGAACTTGTCGGCTTCAGCCAGAACGACTCTGCGCGGCTTCTTGAACACGCTATCCGGAATCTGCACGTTGATCCTGTACTCGTAGACCGACGAGACTTGATCAAAACCGAGCTTGGGGAATGACAGCCCCATCATCCCGATCTCCGCCCAGCCTTTGACCCTGATGTCGACCGGCATCCAGTATATGTTCTCGTAGAGGTCGAACTGCTGCGCGTAGCGGAACTCGAACGTGCTGAGGAACGGGAACGAAAGCGCTTCATTCGGACTGACATCCACTCCGACAAGCGCATACGTATCGCCGATGACGTTGAGGGATCCGCGGAAGAGCGGGACGAGGCGAGTCCGTGGAGCTGCAAGAATCGTGTACAGGGGAACGCCGCCGCGATCGCGCGTCTTCTCCAATTTGAATTCGTAGTAGTCGAACGCGTCGGGCGCCGTCGGGCCAACAAATCGGAATCCCGCAAACCGGATCTCATCCTGGTAGAAATTCAGCACACCCCCCACCGACACGAAGTTGGCCGAGCCGGGGATGTTCTCCGTCTGGCGTTTCTGACGCACCACCTCCCGCAACGTGTCTCCTACCTGCCAGTACCCCGTCGAGTACGACTCCATGATAGTGGCGATCGCCGTATCACGCCGGATCACCTGCCGCGTGAAGGCGTCAAACTGATACGATTTCAGGGAGTCGGCCCATCGCTTCTTGTTCTCGATCACCTTGCGCATGATGTAATAGGCAGGATCTTCCGCCGTCACGACAATTTCGGAAAGTTGAATGGGGAATGGTTGGAGTCGAACGTGATGCTCGGTGTTCCTTTCGAGATTCACGTGAAGGGTATCCATTTTGTAGCCGAGGAAACTGAAGAGAATGGTATGTCGACCGTGTTCGAGCGCGAGCCGGTACACGCCCTGGGAGTTGGAGATGGTCCCTTTCGTGGTCCCGGAAACACGGATATTGGCCGCCACAAGTGGTTCCCCCGTCGAAGCATCGAGCACGGTGCCGGAAAGCGTGAACGTCTGAGAAAAGCCGGGGAGGGCAAAGCAAAGAAGAGGGACGAGCAGGGGGAAACATCTGCGCATAGAGTTCTTCAGAGAATTGCGAGAGAAGTTGTCGCGTCTATACGGCGACCTGAGGCAGAGGTTGCGGAATGGGCGATCTCTGAAAAATGTCCGCGACTCGACATCCTCATGCGCCGTCATCCCGAAGAGGAACTCCACGGCGGATGACGGTGGTCTCGATGTTCTGAGAATCAGGCATCCTTTTTAGCATCAGATCTTCCTGCGCACGGCTTCAAAGCGGTGAAGAACCTTGGACTCGCCATGGGACACGCGAGTGACGATGGCGACGTCACCTTCCAGCTCGATCAACTTGGTCTGCGCAATCCTCTTTCCTTCGTCTTCGGACTCAACGACTTCGTGGTACAGATTCTTCGGAACCTCCATCGTTTTGGTGATCAGAACTCGGTACGTCATACGCCTCCTTCATGTGGTTGATGTCTTCGGCCGCTCGTCCAGCGCAAACACGCCGGCGAGGTAGTCTCTTTCTTCTTCCTGCTCCGGTCTACCTTGTTTCGTCGGGAATGCCATCACCGAGCTCAACGGCTTCGAGCAAGATCTCTGCAACATCCTTCACGTGCACCGACTCGCCGGCCTCTTTGGCCTTCACACCATCCGTGAGCATCGTCATGCAGAACGGGCAC
>DMMN01000337.1 GCA_003453835.1 Bacteroidota bacterium
GTTCTCTCGATAAATGCTGTCGCGTGCCTTTAAGAGAATAGCCGTCGGGACGAGGTTCGAGAAGATAGCGACCGCGATTGTGGAAATAGAAGAGGTTCAGTGACTTCGGCTTCACTTGCGCATGATATTGTTTCTCGAGATCGGCGCTTTGGTCGACAACGAGCTGACAGAATTTTGGCGTCTCGGCGAGTTCTCGTTGGAAGAGGGGCGCGAGAAGTCGTTTGATCTCAACGTCGTGCGGATCGAGAAAGACCAACCCGGAATCCTCAAGAAGAACATTCATCAGGTGCACGAAGGCGCGGTTGAATGTCATTCCTTTCTGATATGCAGTCCGGAAGAGCTCAAAGACTTTCGGCTTGAATTCCGTTTGACTCAACGATTGCTCGATCATCTGGAAGAGCGCATCGATCGATTCGTCGAACTCAAGCTGGCCCACGGCGCCGACGTTTGTTTCACCCGACTTGCCGGGGAGTTGATACTCGAATGTCTTGACGTCGTTTGCATTGTCGATTAGTTTGATCGAATTCACTTCCTCGTAGTCGTGGTCCTCTCCCTCGAGCCAGAAGACTGGAACAAAATTGTATTCGGGAAATCTTCGGGCCAATCGCTCAACCAGCTTGAGTGTCGTTAGGGTTTTGTGAATGGTGTAGAGAGGGCCGGTGAAGAGGCCCACCTGTTGGCCGGTGACGATCGCAACCGTGTCGTCGCTGAGCAGCGCATCGATGTTGGCGAGCGTTCGGACGCCACAATGGAAGTTTTTATTCTGGATGGTGAGGATCTGAGCAATTGCAGATCGGTCGATTTGCCGCTGGGTGACTTTGTGAAGCGAGGCTTTCCAGTCGTGGTCCTGCCGGAAGTTCCCACTGTAGAAGCCCTGAACTTTCGAATAGTCGCTTACATAGTCGTGAAAGAGAGATGAAAACGTGTTGCCGGCCGATGGGAGATCGCGGAAGTCAATGGAATTCATCGACGAAGGGGAAGTAGGATTGTGAGGATTTCAGGAATTGGAGCGCTGCCAATATAGCACTTTCTGGATGACTCTGCAAGCTCGGTGGTCGTCGTGCCAGGAATAAGAACGAGAAATCGAAGTCTTAGGATTTTTCGCTTGACAGCGTTCAACTATCTCTCTATACTTGGTCTGACATCACACAGGTTTGCGATCAGAAAGGGAACACATATCTTTGCCCCCGTAGGAAACCGGGACTTGCTCAGCAAGTCGGTGGAATCAAGTATCGAAGAGGCAATCCTCTCCAAGAAGCTCACTCCCGGCTCAAAGTTACCGTCCGAGTTGGAATTATGCGGGCAGTTCGGTGTCAGTCGTACTGCGATTCGGGAAGCGCTCAGGATGTTAAGTGCAAGGGGATTGGTTTCGATCGCGAAGGGAAAGGGAGTCTATGTAAAGAGCGTCTCGGCAGACTCCGTGACGACGCCGATGCACTTGTACCTCCAGCTTCAGTACGAACGGAATCACGTTTTGGACGTTATTCACGCGCGTCAGCTTATCGAACCAGCTATTGCCGCCTCTGCCGCGGTGAATCACACGTCAGATGATGCAGCCAAACTCGTCAAAGATCTCGAAGACCTGAAGGCATGTACGGGCGAGCACTCGGAGCTTTCGAGACTTGACCTGGCATTCCATCTCGATATCGCCAAGGCCTCAGAGAATCCGATCGTGCCGCTGCTCATCGATCCAATTCATCGGCTGATGCCGAAGATAAAAGCATCTGTCTACGCATCGGTCAAAGACGCGCAGCATTCGGCTATCGAGTGGCATGGCAAAATCCTGGACGCGATCTTGAAGCGGGACGCGGCAGGCGCCCGAAAGGCGATGGAGGGGCACCTGAGAATCGCCGAAGATCATATCCGCTTCACGTTCAGGAAAGCAGAGGGCGAATAAGTCCATGCTTCTTCGTATCTCACGTCCTGTATGACATCTTATGTGTGAGAAGATGACCTTCTTTTCATTCTCTTGTGCTCACACGCATCCGGCTCGAAGTGCACTCACCGTTTCCACCGTGTGGAACGATGACCCACGCCTCGCAGCAGCCATAGACCTCGGTTCCCCTCAGAACCTCGACTCTCCTCCACTTGGATTACAGCATCTGACTCAGTTGAACACTGACTCAGTCAGTCCTTCGTCAGAAAACTTGTTCTGCGGTGGTCTGATGAAACTTCGATTTTCTAAACGCAATGTATTTTTCGGGACGAAGGAGTCGGTACGATGAAGAGCCTTCTCATTCTCTTGCTCATCTCCTGTATACCGATGCTTGCTCAGAACGGAGGCAAGATCGCAGGACGGTTGAAAGACCGCGCGACCAATGAACCGCTTGTCGGTGTGAATGTTCTCGTCAAGGATACGCGCATCGGCGCCGCAACCGATCTGGATGGGGGCTACTATATCCTTAACGTCCCGCCCGGAATCTATGAGCTCACTGCATCAATGGTCGGCTACCAGACCGTCACTCAACAAAACGTTATTGTCAACGTTGGCCGCACCACGACTGTCGACTTTCAGCTCAGGCAGGTCGCGCTTCAGATTGCGAGCGAAGTTGTGATTACGGCACAACGACCGGATGTGGAGCGAGAGAAAACTTCGTCGAGCGATATCGTCCGAACCGAAGACGTCCTCGCAACTCCCGGTGTGCGCGACCTGGCTGATGTCCTTTCGCTCTCGGCCGACGTCGTCGATGGCCACTTCCGCGGTGGGCGTGAGGGAGAAGAACTGTACAACCTCGCAGGAATGGGGATCATCAATCCGCTGACCAGCGCACGAGCATTCGTTCCCATCTTGAGTGCTGTTGAAGAGGTGGAAGTCATTACGAGCGGATTCAGTGCACAGTACGGCAACGCGCAATCTGGTGTCGTTAACATCGCGATGAAAGAGGGGAACAGGAGCAAGTGGCAGTCGCGTGTGGAAACGCGCGCGCGTCTTCCGGAATACAAACACTGGGGAGGGAGTGTCTTCGATGCATCGAAGAACCCATACATACAACTTCTCGACTCCTGGCCGAAGTGGGCAGGGAACGATCCGGTAACGGACCGTGTATTTTATGACTTCATTGCGTACGGCTTCGGGACACGCTATCGCGATACCGCTCAGGCCGCACAGATCGCCTACACTCTTTGGAAGCAAACCCGGCGAGACCTGAATAGTCAGTACAACAATCTGTGGGACCGCTCTGTAGACCTCAGCGTTGGTGGCCCGCTCTCGGCGGATGCCCGTCTGTTTCTCGCAACCCGGTTTGAGAATGAGTGGCCTATCATTCCTCCACCCAATCCCGACGACACGCGGCAAGTGATGGGAAATATCGTGTACGATGTGGGGGACGGCATCGCAGTTCGCCTGAGCGGTGCATATACGAGTCGTCGCGGCGCCTCCTTCCGAGGGATTGGAAGCGCAAACTATTCTGACTTCCGGTACTGGATTTGGGACCGAGTCATCGGAGTTTCGAACTTCAGTGAGGAAAATCTTCAGCTCGGCCTCCGTTTTTCCCACGCAGTTTCCGCGAGCACGTTCTACGAAATCAAGATCAATCGACTGACAACGAAGTTCCGCGACGGCTCGAACGTTCTCGATCCGGGACGCTTCACCGAAGATTTCTCTGACCGCGCAACGTGGCGCTATTACAACACGCCGGATTTCTTCAGGGTGGGATATCCGGATAATGACTTTCGCGATCAGAAGACTCAAACCATTTCGATCGACGCATCCCTCACAAGTCAGGTGACGCCGGCGCACCTGCTTCTTGCAGGTTCGCAGGTGAACTTCTATGATGTGGACGTTTTCAACCTGACGGGACTGGCAAGTCCCGCGCAAGCATTGGACGAGATTTACGTCGCGAAACCGTTCGAGCTTGCCCTCTATGTGCAGGACAAAATGGAATTCGAGGGGATGATTGCCAACGTCGGCCTCCGCCTGGATGTCTACAACCAAAACGTCGACTATTACGTCGATCGGTTTTCGCCCCTTCGAAATCCGAGCTACGACCCCGAGCAGCCGGCGGTAGGGAACAATCGTTACTACGCGCACGATCTTGCGGCGAAGGAGAAAACCCCGACCGTCGCGAGAGTCCAGCCGCGGATCGGAATCTCCTTCCCGGTATCGATCGCAACCGTGTTTCATCTCAATTACGGGTCCTTTCTTCAACGCCCCTCGTTCGAACGATCGGTTTTCAGCCGTGTCAACCGGGTCGATTTTTCTCCTGTCCGTTTGGGGAATCCCCTTCTCAAACCCCAGGATACCAAGAGCTACGACGTCGGCGTAGCGCAGGGGCTGGGAGAGGGTTTTACGCTCGACGTTAGCGGCTACTACAAAGACGTGAAAAACCTCATCGAACGTGTCTATTTTCTCGACGTCCAGCAAACGCTTTACGAAACGTACCTGAATCGAGACTACGCGGATATCCGTGGATTCAGAATCGCGTTCAACAAGCGTCGTGGGGATATCACGGGCTCGCTCCGCTACAACTTCAGCGTCTCAACCGGGAAGAGCAGCACTCCGTTCGACGCTTCGCCGATCTACCGCGAGAATCCATCTGCGGGCCAAGCGCCTATCGAGCTCCCGGATCCGAAGGACATTCTCCTCGACTTTGACCGCACACACAACATCGTCCTGCAGATCACGACAGAGACACCGGAGGGATGGGGGCCGCAACTTTTTGGGGTGCGTTTGTTTGAGCGCTTGAGCTTCGGAGTGAAGTCGAATGCCCGCAGCGGCCGGCCATACACGTACGACAAGGAAGGGCTCGGCTTGCGCTACAATAAGCGCTCGCCGTTCGAGTACAACACCGATCTGAAAATAACGCGGCGAGTTCCAAAGCTCTTTGGAACAAGCGCTTCTCTGTACCTCGAGGTGTTCAACATCCTCAATCAGAAAATCTATTCCTACAACGCAGTCTTTCAGAATCCGTTGAACGTTCAGAAGTACGAAACGAACCGCGACGCATTGAAATGGTATGATCTCGATCCGCCCTTTCTTGTCGATCAAACCTTCCTGATCTATGACAATGCGCCCCGTTCCGTGTACTTCGGATTGATCTTCAATCTGTGATCAGCGTGAGAGAGAGAACCATGGCGCGTACCCGACACCAAATCGAATCGTCACCCTTGCCTGACTACCGCGTGTTCGGCGTAGCAGAAAGAACCGGAGGAATGAACGCTCCAACTCCAATCCTCCTGCCAGTCCCCAGATCTTTCGCAAGCCGATGGAGGGGGACCGGTGTCCGTCGACATCTCATTTCCTTCATCGTTTCGTTTCTTGTTCTTTACGCCTTTCAGGTCACGGCGTGGTCGCAGTTGCGCGACTATGCCGTCCACAAGCGCGGCGTGCTGCACGAAACGGTGTTCAACACCGGCGAGATTGGACGTGGATATCATCAGGGGCAGGCCGGCAACAGAACGAATGTCCCGTTGATGGAATGGCCCGGCTTTTCCCAGACCATCGTTGATGGTGTGGAGTACGACGGCCAGCACAATATTGTCGGAGGGGGTATGTGGCTCGCCGCTGACGCACCCGATACGACGGTGCGAATGATCGCCTTCTGCGGGGCCGTGGGATCGAACGCCCCGGAGCTTGTGGCGGGAAAGTGGAGCTACCCTCTCGTCCTGCATCGAAGGGAAAACTACCCCGTCCTTTCCAACGGCGACCTAAATCCGGCCTACAATCCGGATGACGCGGAAGAGATCATAACGACAAAGTGGGCGACGCCGACGGGCCTCACCGTAACACGAGTGAGCCGGGCGTGGAGCTATCCGGATTATGATGATTTCATTATCTATGAGTATGAGATCGAGAATACGGGCGACCGAGATGGAAATCCTCTTACAAAAGAATCGAACGCTACGCTCACGGATGTCCTCATTAACTTCGCCTATGGCTTCGCGCCGTCGATGTTCGGGTACCAACGGGTCTACAATCGCTATCTCTGCACGGACTTCGAACGAAAGGACCAACGTGCGCGGTTCGACCGAACCCGCTGGCTCAATTACAACATCGATATGGACGCGAAACCTGATCCTCAGTACCGCGAGGAATGGGGAAGAACGGGAAGAAACGGTGGCGGTTTGACGGCTCCAGCCGCCGTCGGGTTTTCGGTCCTCTACTACGACGTTCAACATCTTGCCAGGCATGGTGAGACGAAGGTCATCATGTCCTCTACGGACTCGGCCCTTGTTTGGGATCCTCTGACGGGCAGGATCAAGCAGCCATGGACGAACAGGCTGGAGACCTCCAATCTTCGCTCGTCAAAGATGGCCGACCAGCTTCTGATCGATCCTCGCCGCAATCCACCGTATCGGAACAGGACCGTCTTCGGAGAGGAGTGGGTGGGAAGAGGAACGTTTAACCATCGACAGACGCGAAAAGCGGTGGGACGAATAATGATGTTCGGACCATACACGATCAAGTCGGGGGAGAAGGTGCGATTTGCAGTCGCTGAGGTCGCTGGCTACGGTGCAGCTCGTTTGGAGGAAACCCTGGCCGGATTGCGGGACGAAGGAGGGAGTTGCGGTGAAGATTGTGGAGAACCCAGCGACAGCGCGTTCTATCCCGTTCCGAACTGGTCGCAGCCGCTTACCTATGGCGGCGCAACCGGGAATGCGTTTACCTATGGCAGCACGTATCTTAGGACGCACCCACCGCCGAGCTACGTGAATTCCGGAGTTGTGACGATTCGGGATGTCGCGGACAAAGCAAAGCATGCTTACACAGGAGACGCCGCGCCTCCGCCCTATTGGCCCGACCGGTTTCCGGACAGAGGCGTCTACAAGCTTCCCATGCCCGTGCCCGCACCGTCGATTCACCTCTCGAGCAACGCGTTGGCGGAGAACGAAGTCACCTGGGGACCTCAGGTCGAGTCCTTTACACATTCCCGGCTCCTCGGTTCCTTTAGTCACTATGAGGTCTACAAGGCCGCGCACCCACTCGGTCCCTGGGCGCGTCTCGACAGCGTCGGAAAGGCGGATCCAAGGTATTTCTCGAACGGGATGTACAGAATTCTGGACCGGTCGACGCGCGTCGGCGAATCATTCTACTATGCCGTCGTCTCGGTCGATCACAAACAGAATAGAAGCGGAAAGAGCAACCTTACGTTGCATGAGACTCAACTTGGTGGGCTTGAAGTGTTAGGAAAGGTGTACGCTGTTCCGAATCCATTCTTCGTTCGATCCGGATTTGCAGGAGGCGGAGAGGCGGAATCCCGCATAGGATTCTATAACCTGCCCAAACGATGTACGATTCGCATCTACTCGTTTGCCGGGCAGCTTGTGACCAGCATTGAGCACGAGAGCGAGCTGTACTCGACGGCCTGGTTACAGGTGACGCGCAACGAACAGGTGATTGCCTCTGGTCTTTACTTCTTCGTCGTGGAGACGGCTGACGGAAAGACGTCGACCGGAAAATTCGTCGTGGTTCGGTGAGGAGGAATCAAAAATGAACACACGCTTCATTTCGACTGTGTGCGCTCTTGTACTCGTTCTCTGCATACCCGCGGAGCCGTTGTTCGCCCAGAAGGTTGGAACGAGCTCGCTGCAATTCCTGAAGGTCATGCCAACGGCAAGGGCGACTGCAATGGGCGAGGCGTTTGCTGCCGTTGCATGGGGTGTCGACGGAGTCTTTTGGAATCCCGCGGCAGTCGCCGGAGTTCGTTCGCACGAGCTTTCGACAACCTACACACTTTGGCTCTTCGACACGAAGCAAAGCGCCATTGGTTATGCAACGCCACTGTTCGATTGGGGACACGTGGGCCTTCAGTTGCAATTCACGGATGTCGGTGACATTGAGGAAACGCGTGTTGATCACCTCACGTTCGTGGGATCGGGGGGCAGCCAACCNNCGTTTGTGGGATCGGGGGGCAGCCAACGATACAATCCCGGGCTGACAGGGAGAGTCTTCTCTCCTCGTTCGTGGGTTGTCGGCCTGAGCTTTGCCAGACAGATGACAGATCGTTTTTCGGCAGGATTGACTGCGAAGTACGTATCCGAATCACTTTGGGACAATCAGACCGTTTCTGTGTTGAACTCGAATGGGGACGCGGAAATCTACAACACATTCACGAGGGCTTTTCTTTTTGACTTTGGCATGCACTACAATACCGGCTTCCGATCGCTTCATCTGGGTGTGTCCGTACAGAACTTCGGGGCGCAGGTCCGATTCGCGAAGGAGTCGTATCCGGCACCGCTGACGTTCAGGCTCGGCATTGTCGGAAACGTTGTAGGCGCCGATGCACTCATTCTGCCCGATGACAACAACACGCTCACTGTTGCCTACGATATCGCTCACCCGAATGACTACGATCAACAAATGCACTTTGGCACCGAGTATGTCTTCGCCAATCTTGTGTCGTTGCGAGCGGGATACAAACTGAATTATGACAGCGAGCGGTGGACGTTTGGTGGCGGCGTCAGAACGGATCTGCTTGGGTTCGGCGTGAATTTCGACTACGGCTACGGAGATCTGGGCAGGTACCTCGGTCAAGTTCATCGACTAACGCTGGGAGTGAAGTTCCCATGAAACTGAAGACTCTGCCGGCCGCAATCTTTCAATCGTTCTTNNCCCCGCTTACCATCCAGGGATTGGACCACTATGTGCCGATTGGTGCGCAAGCGCAGGCCATGGGAGGAAGTGCAGTGGCCTTTTCTGGAACGTCGGCATCCCTGTTTGCAAATCCAGCGGGACTCTCGACGCTGAATGCACTCGAGGTCCGGGTTGGCGGTTCGATTACTTCCACCCGCTATACACAGACGCAGGAGTGGCTGCCGAACCGGCTCTACGCTGAGTTGAGTTTGATTTTTGACAACAAGGAGACGTTTGCCACGAAGCCGTTCGATTCGATCTCGCCCGACTGGACGCAGACGAATTCGAGAATCGGCCCGGGGCTTGTCTCGGCTGCCATTCCATTCGAGATCGGCGGCATTGCGCNNTAACAACGCCTTGGATCCAAACATCGGCCAGGAGCGCCCCACCCCCATTCCAAGGCTGCAGCAGGGGGATTCGCTGAATGTGGATTGGTTTCAGTTTGTGCGTGAGAGGAATGGATCAATCTTCGGCATCACCCCGGCGCTCTCATTGAAGATCACAGATGAGTTGAGTGTCGGCGTCTCGGCGATGATCCTCACAGGATCATCCGACGATCGGGAGTCTCGAACGAGTCGAGGCCGGTTTATGTTGCGTTACAACAACGACTTTTCGCTGTTCTCCGAACCTCGGTGGGAGGCGGCCGATGGGACGAGCCAGTATTCCGGGACCGCACTGACGATCGGTTTCTTGTTTCGGCAGGAATTCTTCTCCGTGGGCGGTACGTTCAAGCCGTCGATGAGCATCAAGCGTGATTGGAGCAAGGAATTCACGGGCAGCGCCTCCGGCGATCCTCTCTCGCTTCGACCCGGAAAGGGGAGCGACGAATTATCATTGCCGGCGAGCTTCTGCATCGGAGCTGCATTGTATCCTACCGACAAGTGGAGTATTTGTGCGGAGTACGACATTCGAGAGTGGTCAAAGGCCACAGTGTCAACGGGCGCAGCATCGTCGTCAAATCCATGGTTGAATGGTTCGGTTCTCAAGCTTGGAGGAGAGTACAAGTTCCGCGACTGGTTGGATGTTCGCGGCGGCTTTCGCGACGATGTCCAGATCTTTGCACCGGAAGGCGGAGCAATCCTCGATGATCCTGCTCGCGGTTCGGTCTACACATTCGGGCTGGGGGTCGATGCCGACCTGGTGACGATCGACGTCGCTTACGAGTTCGCTCTTCTCAATTACGAAGAGAAGTGGCTTTCCAATATCAATTACAATCAAGTTCGAAAACACTCCGTCTCGATTGAAGTAAGCCGGAGTTTCTAGCACGACACGTTCGGAAGGAAGAAGAAGATGCCGGAGTTCAAAGACAAAGTCGCGTTGGTAACCGGGGGTTCGCGAGACATCGGAAAAGCCGTTTCGGTTCAGCTTGCCATGGCTGGAGCCTCCGTTGTGGTGAACTACTACAAGAACAAAGAGCAAGCCGATCAAACAGTGGACGAGATCACGAAGGCAGGCGGCAATGCCCTCGCCATCAAGGCCGATGTGACGAAGTCCGACGATGTGGCTCGACTGGTTCAATCTACGCTCAACGCACTGGGCTCGACCATCCACATTCTTGTTAACGTCGCGGGAGGCCTCGTTGCCCGAAAGAAGATCGACGAGATGGACGAGGAGTTTTGGGATCAGGTGATTCGCTTGAATCTCACGAGCACCTTCCTTGTATCCAAATCCGTTCTTCCGCATATGGCGGAGGGGGGTGCCATCGTCAATTTCTCCTCACAGGCTGGTCGTGATGGAGGAGGTGCGGGGGCGATTGCTTACTCGTCCGCCAAAGGAGGAATCATGAGCTTCACGCGCGGATTAGCGAAGGAACTTGGGCCAAGAAGGATTCGGGTGAACTGCGTCACTCCGGGCATGATCAACACGACGTTTCATAACACCTTCACCAAATCGGAGGTGCGACAGCGTGTGGCTTCCATGACCCCCGTTGGACGCGAAGGCGAGGCGTTTGAGGTTGCGAATCTCGTTCTTTTCCTTGCATCAGATGCCGCATCTTTCATTAACGGCGCATCCATTGACATCAACGGCGGAATACTCTTCAGCTAATTCACCAACGGATTCACTCTGACGAGGCTCACTCTCACCGGGCTTTCCGGCGGGATGCGGGAGGGATAGAATTGGATTTTCAGGATCATTATCGGAAAACACTCTGCGGAGTCGCGGTACTCCTCAGCGCGTCCATTACAGATGCAGGAGCACAGGACCGTCCTCGACTTGTTATCACCAGATCCGATGTCGAGGAAATGCGGTCGGCTCTTGGAAAGTATCCGCTGTTTGATCACACCTTTCACTCGGCGGAGGAGAGAGTACGCAAGGCCATGGGCAGTCCCATGGACGTTCCGATTCCCAAAGATGCCGGCGGGTACACACACGAACGGCACAAACGCAACTACGTGGAGATGCAGCTCGCGGGCATCCTCTATGCGATAAGAAAAGAGAACGCATATGCCATGTTCGTTCGGGAGATGTTACTGAAGTATGCAGATCTCTATCCATCGCTTGGCAATCATCCGGCCGCGGCGGGGGAGTCTGCCGGTCGTCTCTTCTGGCAGACGTTGAACGAGACTGTGTGGCTCGTTCATGCAACTCAGGCGTACGACTGCATCTACAACCGGCTCTCCGAGGCAGACCGGACGAAGATAGAAGAAGGACTGATTCGACCGATGGCAAAGTTTCTTTCGGAGGATCATGTAGGAGAATTGGATCGCATCCACAATCATGGAACATGGACCTGTGCTGCCGTTGGAATGGCGGGCTACGTGCTGCGGGATAGGGATCTCGTCGAGAAGGCGTTGTACGGGTCAAAGAAGGACACTACCGGCGGATTCATCCGGCAGCTCGAGCTGCTTTTCTCGCCCGATGGCTACTACACTGAGGGGGCGTACTACGTTCGCTACGCGCTTCTACCGTTCTTTACCTTCGCTCAGGTTATCGAAAACAATCAGCCGAACTTGAGGGTTTTTGAGTTTCGGAACCGAATCCTGCAGAAGGCCTTCTTGTCAGCGATGCAGTTGACCTATACGAACGGGGCGTTCATTCCCATCAATGACGCGTTGAAGGAAATGACCTACCTGTCGCCTGAGATCGTCGTTGCTCTCAACACCACGTATGCGCGTTACGGAAGGGACTCGAGCCTCTTGGGGATCGCAGCGCAACAAAAGTCTGTTGTGCTCGGTGTCGCTGGTGTTCTGGTCGCCCGTGATCTGGCTCCACTGAAAGCCTTGCCGGAGTTTCCCTACAAGAGCGTTGAATATACTGATGGCCCCAAGGGCGACGAGGGCGGTATCGGCCTCCTTCGCTCTGGTCCCATCAACGATCAATCGTTGCTTGTGATGAAGTACACGGGACATGGACTTTCCCACGGTCACTTTGACAAGCTGGGAATCCTGTACTATGATCAGGGTCGGGAGATTCTTCAAGACTACGGCGCTGCCCGGTTTGTCAATGTCGAGCCCAAATACGGGGGTCGCTATTTGCCGGAGACGAAGAGCTGGGCGATGCAGTCGATCGCTCACAACACGGTGACCGTGGATGGCAAATCGCATTACGGCGGAAATCGATCAGTCTCGGAAACCCATCATGCTGACCGACATTTCTTTTCGGCGACAGATCCGGGTTTCCAAGTCATGAGTGCGAAAGCTTTCGACGTGTCTCCGGGGGTCTCGATGCAGCGCACGATTGGAATGATCGATGACGTTCGGCTCACGAAGCCGATCCTCCTCGATGTTTTCAGAATCGAATCGAACGAGACGCACACCTACGATCTCCCGTACTACTACCTCGGCCACCTTATCCATACAAACGTCGTATACACTTCCTTTGCAAAACAGATAAGCGCGCTCGGGAGCGCCAACGGATATCAACATCTCTGGAAGGAGGCGGAAGGAAGAGCCCCGGGGCCCATCCAGGTTTCCTGGATGACGGGCGGCCGGTACTACACCCTCACGAGTTCCCCGGACACCGCCACGACGGCAACATTTGTTCGCATCGGTGCCGGCGATCCGAATTTCAATCTGCGCCACGAACCGGGCTTCATTCTCCGCCGACGGGCATCGTCGCACGTGTTCGCCTCCGTCCTCGAGCCGCATGGTCGCTGGAACGGGACCTATGAATACTCCGAGAATGCGGCACCCATGATTGAGTCCGTTCGTGTTCTGCTGTCGAATCACGAGGCCACGGCCGTCGAAGTCAAAGGCAAACAGTCACTTTCTTGGATCATCTTGATTTCGAATGGGCGAGCTTCGGAGTCGGATGAACACNNAGAATATGGATCAACTTGAAAGAGTCTTCATCAAGAGCGATGATGTTGCGTGGGAGAATGTCGGCGCAGGCCTGAGACGAAAGATTCTCGGGTATGACGAGGCGCTGATGATGGTCTTTGTTGAGTTTCAAAAGGGTGCGGTGGGTATCGTCCATAAGCATCACCACACGCAAGTCACCTATATCGACAGCGGGGCGTTCGAGGTGCAAATCGGAGGAAGCAAGAAGGTCCTCCGCCACGGTGACTGCTACTTCATCCCGNNGGAACACGGTGCTGTCGCACTCGAGGACGGAACATTGATCGACGTGTTCGCTCCAATGCGTGAGGATTTTGTTAACCGATAACGTACGCTTCTCAGCGTACCAAAAGCAGGAAGCGGTTTCCTAATCACTGATGATACGTGGATGAACACCGATTATCTGAAAAATGGGTAACTCCTCACCTTGACCTAATGCCCACTANNGTCTTTCGTGGGCTGAATAGTTTCATTTCTTTAGAAGATTTTTGGTTGAGTAGTTACCGGATAACAATGAAGCGTCTTCGACGGGAAAGGCCCGATGAATGAAACAAATCAGAGGTCTTCGGTGGTGGATCATCAGTCTGATTGCCGTTGCGACGGTCATCAATTATGTAGACCGCACTTCTCTTGCGGTCATGTGGCCCGACATCTCAAAAGAAGTCGATCTCTCGAAGGATCAGTACGCGACAATTGTTTCGGCGTTCATGATCGCGTATGGCATCGGGCAGGCGCTCTCCGGGCGGTTGTTCGATTGGCTCGGAACTCGATTGGGTTTCGTGCTTTCGATTGCTGTATGGTCGTTGGCGTGCAGCCTACACGGTGTCGCCCGGAGCATCGTGAGTTTCTCGTTCTTCAGAGGTCTACTCGGCTTGAGCGAAGCGGGAAACTGGCCAGGCGGCATCAAGGCGTCGGCTGAGTGGTTCCCGGTAAGCGAACGCGCTCTGGCGAGCGGTATCTTTAATGCCGGNNGCGTCGCTCGGTGCCGTCATCTCAGCTCCGTTGATAGCAACTCTTTACCTTCTAGTTGGCTGGAAGGCCACATTTGTCGTCATCGGCGTCCTCGGTTTGCTTTGGATTGTGCCGTGGTGGATTCTCGTTCGGTCGGAGCCGGAGAAACACCCGTGGTTAACGTCCGAAGAGCGAGAGTACATCCTCAAGGGTCAGATGGTTGGCGCCGGCGAAGCCATCGAAACCAGAGTTCCGTCGTGGGGGGAGTTGCTCACGTACAAGAAAAGCTGGGCTCTGATCGTAGGTCGGTTCTTCCTCGATCCAGTCTGGTGGCTCTTCGTCAATTGGCTNNGTCGGAAGTATCGGCGGGGGCTGGTGGGCAGGCCACAAGATCAAAAAAGGATGGAGTGTAAACAAAGCCCGGAAATGGGCGATTGTCCTGGGAGGAGCGATCATGGTTCCGGGATTCATTGTGATCGGCTTCGCAGATTCCCCCTTCGTCGCGGTCATCGTCATGGCGGTGCTGCTCGGCGGATATCAAGTGGCGATGAACAACATCCTGACCCTTCCGAGCGATTTCTTCTCCGGAAGGTCCGTGGGATCGTTAGCCGGGGTTGGTGGCATGGCGGCGGTCTTCGGAGTGTTGGTGTTTAGCACCTGGCTCATTCCCGTACTGAGCACCGAAAGCTATCTTCCGGTCTTCTTGATGGGTGCATCAATTGTCCCGCTGGGTGTCGTGGCCATCTTTGTGTTCGGAGGGAAGATTTCACGAGTCGTCCTGCGGCAGAAACAGAACACATGAAACGGTTGTCTCAACTTCTCATTCGTTT